>NZ_JBAPLV010000019.1:0-99487 GCF_037083865.1 Klenkia terrae
GCCCGAGTCAGCCCCGCCCGCGGCCGGGTGCAGCGCACCGGCCGACACCGCCGCCGACGCCGGCGGGGCCGACCCGGCCGCGGCCGCCCCCGCCCACGACCTGGCCGGTCGCGGTGCCACGGCCGCCCGGGCGACCGTGGCCGGGACGGCCCTCGCCGCACCCGGTGCCACCGTCCGCGCCGCGGCCGCCGCCCAGGCCCGGGCCCGCGCGGCCGCCGACGGCGAACCCGTCGCCGCCCCCGGCACCGTCCGTCGGCGGCCCACCCCCGAGGACCCCCGGCCCCGCCGCCGTACCCGGACCGGCCGCCTGCGCGCCGGGCAGGTCGTCGCCGTCGAGATCGCCCTGGTCGCCGCCGTCGCCGCACACCGCCAGCCCTGGCCGGTGCTGGTGCCGGTCGCCGTCTCGGTGGTCGCCGTCCTGGCCCTGTCGCTGACCCGCTGGTCGGGCCGCTGGGGCTACGAGTGGGCCGGCCTCCGCCTCCGGCACGGGCTGCGCCGGCGTCGCCGGACCCTGCCCGCGCAGGCCCCGGCACCCCGCCTCGCGGAGGCCGTGCTCGACGCGGTCGTCGACGGCGGCTGGCTGGACCAGCTGGACCTCGACGGCGTCCCGGCCGCGCTGTGGGTGCACGACGGCGGGCTGTCCGTGGCGGTGGAGGTCACCTCGACCGGGGACCGGCCCTACCTGGCGCGGACCGTCGTCCTGCCGCCGGTCACCGCCCTGCTGCCGGCCGCGGACGAGGGCGGCACCCGGTTCACCCTGCAGGTGCTCGAGCAGGTCCACCCGGCCGGCGTCGGCGAGGGACCAGCCGCCCTGTCCTACCGGGAGCTGACCGGTGGGCGGGTGCCCGCCGTCTCCCGCTGCTGGGTCGCCGTGCAGGTGCTCCGCGGGGCCGACGACGAGGACCCGGCCCTGCGCACCGACCTGGCCAACGCCGCCCGCCGGGTGGTGCGGCGGCTGCGCAAGGCCGGCCTGCGGGCCGTCCCGCTCGCCCCCGAGGACGCCGTGACCGGGGTGCTCGGCCTGCTCGGCGACCAGGTCGGGCCCGCCCCCGCCGTGCACGAGCGCTGGTCCAGCTGGTCGGCCGGCGGCCACCGGTGCGTGACCAGCGCGCTCGACCTGCCGGCCGACCGGGTGTCCGAGCTCCCCGCCGCGGTCGCCGAGCTGCGCGAGCGCACCCTCGCCGCCGGTACCGCGACCATGCTGGCCGTGGCCGCCCGCCGGGGTGACGACGGCTTCGTCGACACCCAGGTCACGCTGCGGACCGTCGTGCCCGACGGGGGCACCGGGCCCGAGGTGCTGGCCGGCGCCGTGGGCGCGGGTGTGCTGCGGCGGCTGGACGGCCGGCAGCGCGCCGGCGTCGCCGCCACCCTCCCCCTGGGCGGGTTCCTCCGGTGAGCGGCGAACCCGGCACCCTGCCGGTGCCCGCCCTCGAGGTGCTCCCGGCCACCGCGACCACGGCCGCCGGCACCCGGTCGCTCGTCGGCGGCGGCGGGCTGGTCGTCGGCGTGGACGACGCCGGCCTGCCGGTCGTGCTGAGCCTGTTCCGGTCCGAGCCGACCGCCGCGGTGTGCCTGGGCGGGCTGGGTCTGGTGCAGCGGCTCGTGCTGCGGGCGATGGCCCTGGGCGCCGTGGTCAGCATCGAGTCCGACCGCCCCTCGGCGTGGACGGCGCTGGTCCGGCTGGCCGCCGCCGACGGCCAGGTCGTGGTGGTCCCGCACGACCGCGGCCGCCAGGCACCGGCCGGCGACGAGCAGCCGGGCACGCCCGGCCGGCCCCGCCTGCTCGTGCTGGACGGCGACGCCGCGGCCGCGGGGGACTCCCGCCGGGCCGGGCGCTGGTCGGCGGTGCTCACCTGCGTGGACAGCACGCACGAGTGGGGCCGCGGCGCGCTCGGCTCCGCGGACGTCGTGGTCTCCCGGCCGCTGTCCCGCACCGAGGCCCGGCAGCTCGCGCGGGTGCTCAACCTGGACGAGACGCTGCTGCGGTCCACCGGCCGGGACGACGCCCTGCTGCTGGCCTCGCGGGCCGGTGTCGTGCAGGTGCAGCACCGGGTCACCGGCGTCGAGCAGTGGCTCGTCGGCGCCGCCACCGGCCGCGGCTGACCCGGTCAGCCAGCGGCGAGGGTCTGCTCCTCGCGCACGCCCCGCACCTCGTCGGCCGGGACCCAGCGCCGGTGCACCCCGCGCTCGACCTGCTCGAACCCCAGTGCCCGGGCCGGCGCGCCGGTGCCGAGGTGCTGCAGCAGCAGCTCGGTGCCCCGCTCGTCGACCACGGCGCAGTCCGCGCCGCGCCAGGTGCCGACCCGGCGCAGGTGCACCAGCACCTCGCACCCGGCCAGCGGCAGCTCGCGGACCCACTCCCCGGCGGCCGGGCCGGGGACGAAGCCCGGTCGCTCGGATGGGGACAGCAGCCAGACCCACCAGCCGTCCGCCCGCAGCTCCGGCGCCGCCCGGTGCTCCTCGCCCTCGACCCGGGCCCGCCAGCTCATGCCCGCTCCCCCGCCGGCACCGGCACGAGCAGCCGCCACCGGCCGTGCAGGGCGTCGTAGCGGGCGCGCTGGGTCTCCGCGCCGTGCCGGTCCAGCTCCACGAGCCCCGCGCCGTGCGGCAGGGCGACCTGGTCCACCCGGTACTCGCGCACCGGCGTCGTCCGGCCGGGCCCGAGGCCCATGGCGTCGCGGTCGACGCCGTACAGCCCGGCGCCCAGGACCGGCCAGCGCAGCAGGTGCACCGATCCCTCGTCGGTGACCAGCGCGAGCTCCTCGTCCGCCCGTCCCAGGGCCTGCAGCAGCACCGTCGGCGCCCCGACGTGCTCGAGGTCCGCGGCGCGCTGCACCTGGCCCGAGGCACGGGCGTCCCGCTCGTGCAGCAGCGGGTCGATGCCGGCGATCGGGACCACCTGCTGCACCCAGACCACCTCGCCGGGGGCGGCCGCCACCTCGTCGGCCAGGTCGGGGGCCAGCAGCCGGGAGACCGTGCCCGGTTCCAGCAGCAGCGGGTGCGGGGTGCCGAGGTCCACGGCCAGGCCCCAGGCCGGGTCCGGCCAGTGCAGCACCAGCTCGGCGAAGGAGGCCACCTGCCAGGGACCGGCCGGCGCGCCGGCCGCCATGAGCTCGGGCGACGTCCAGACCGTGACCCAGTCCCGACCCTCCGACTGGGCCAGCGGCCAGGAGGCCGCGCCGTCCGTGCTGGCCGGCACGACCAGGTCGGCGCCGCGCAGCAGCGCCAGTCGGGCGGCCTCGTCCCCGGACTCGGCGGCGAAGGCCCACAGCTCGGCGAACGGGAGGTCGTCGACCGGCGGCTGCTCGTCGTCCATCGGTCCCCAGCCTAGGGCTCCGGTACCGTCAGCAGCCCCATGAGCCCACGCCTGCAGGTGTCCGCCACCCGTCCCGGTAGCTACCCGACGCTCGCCGAGGCGCTCCTCGACGCGGCCGACGGCGACACCGTGGTCCTGTCGTCCGGCGAGCACGTCGGCGAGCTCGACCTCCGCGGCCGGGCCCTGGTGCTGGAGGCCGACCCGTCGGCCACCGCGGCCGTCGGCGAGGGCACCGACGCACCCGCCGAGGGCGCCGTCCGGCTGACCGGCCGGGGCTACGACCCCACCGTCCGGGTGCACGGCGGCCGGCTGACCCTGCGCGGGCTGGTGCTGACCGCCGACGAGGGGCACGTCCTGGACGCCGTCGACGCCGAGCTGGTCGTCGAGGCCTGCCGCCTGGAGGCCGGCGTCGGCGCCGCCCTGCGGGCCACCGACCGCAGCCGGCTGATCGTCACCGGGTGCGTGCTCGTCGGCGGGGCGCAGGGCCTGGTCGTGGAGGACAGCGGCGGAACGGTCGTGCAGACCACGATCACCGGGTCCGCCGACGACGGGGTCGTCGTCCGGCTGGGCGCGGACCCGGAGCTGCGCGACTGCGTGGTCCGCGACAGCGGTGCCCGCGGGGTGTACCTGTACCAGTCGGCGCGGCCGACGCTGGTCTCCTGCGAGATCACCGGCAGCGGCGGCACCGGGATCGCGGTGGCCTCGGGCAGCACCGCAGTGCTGCAGCGGTGCGCCGTCCGCGGGACCGGCGGGGTGGGCATCGACTTCGCGGCGGGCACGGCCGGCCGGGTCGAGGGCTGCCGCACCGAGCGCACCGCCGAGCCGGGCGTGCACGTGGACCCGGACGCCGACGTCACCGTCGTCGAGGCGGCCACGGCCGCCGCGGCGGGCGTCGGGTCCGACGGCTCGGCCGGCGGTGACCCCGAGCGGGTCGAGGAGCTGCTCGCCGAGCTCGACGCGATGGTCGGCCTGGAGGGGGTCAAGGCCGAGGTCCGCTCGATGATCGACGAGATCCAGGTCAACGAGTGGCGGCGCAGCGCCGGGCTCGCGGTCGGCGGCGCCAGCCACCACCTGGTGTTCGCCGGGGCGCCCGGGACCGGCAAGACCACGGTCGGGCGGATCTACGGGCAGCTGCTGGCCGCGCTCGGCGCCCTGCCCGGCGGCCCGCTGAAGGAGGTCTCCCGGCGGGACCTGGTCGGCCAGTACATCGGGCACACGGCGGAGAAGACCGCCGCGGTGTTCGACGAGGCCGCCGGCGGGGTGGTGTTCCTCGACGAGGCGTACACCCTCACCCGGCAGGCCGGGGGCGGCGGCAACGACTTCGGCCAGGAGGCCGTGGACATGATCGTCAAGCTCATGGAGGACCGGCGGGACACCCTCGCGGTGATCGCGGCGGGCTACACCGCCGAGATGATCCAGTTCCTGGAGGCCAACCCCGGCCTGGCGTCGCGGTTCGTCAAGACCGTGGAGTTCGAGAACTACGGGCCCGAGGAGCTGACCCTGATCATCACCCGGATGATCAGCGCCGGGGACTACCTGCTGGACGACGCCGCCGTCCCCCTGCTGCACGACCACTTCGCCGGGGTGCAGCGCGGGGCCGACTTCGGCAACGCCCGCGAGGCCCGCAAGCTGTTCGAGAAGCTGCGCAAGGTGCAGTCGGCCCGGCTGCGCCAGCTCGGCGAGCGCCCGACGGTGGCCCAGCTGCAGACCATCACCGCCGACGACGTGGCGATCGCCGTCAGCTCGTAGCCGTCAGCTCGTGGCCAGCGACGCCCCGAACGCCGAGGCGGCCAGCCGGACGGCGGCCGCCCGGGTGCGGTGGTCCAGCAGCTCCAGACGCAGCTGGCTGCCGGTGGCCAGGTGCCGGTCGGCCGGCACCGAGAGGAAGTCCCCGGCCAGCCCGGCGAACCGGGCGCGGGCCTCGGCGAGGTCGATCGCCGCCCCGCCGGCCGGCACGTTGGTGACGGTGACGATGCTCCGGTCGGCCAGCGCCTCGAAGCCGCTGGTGCGCAGCCAGCGCAGCACGTTGTGCGCGGCCAGCATGCCGTCGACGCTGGGCGAGGTGGCCAGCACCAGGCTGTGGCAGCCGCTGACCACCCGGCGCATGAGCGGGGTGGCGAGCCCGGCGCCGCAGTCGGTCACCATCACCGCGAAGTGCCGGAAGACGGCGTTCATCGCCTGGACGTAGACGTCCTCGGTGAGCGCCGCGCTCTGCTCGGGGTCCCGGCCGCTGGGCAGCACCCACGCGCCGTCGGCCGAGCGGGCCAGGGCCCCGGCGAGCACCTCGAACCGGCCCGGGTCGCCGGCCGCGGCCAGCTCGTGGGCCGAGGCCTGCAGCGGGACGCCGGTGCGCAGCGCCAGCGACCCGAAGGTGGTGTCGGTGTCGAACAGCAGCACCGGGTCCTGCCGGGAGCGGGCGATGGTGCTGGCCAGCAGGACCGACAGGGTGGTCTTGCCGACGCCGCCCTTGAGCGCGATCACGCCGACCCGCCGCGGCGAGGGCACCGGCGTCCCGAGGAACGCCGTCCAGGCGGTGAGGTCGGCGTTGCTGGGGGTGGGTTCGCCCTCGGCCAGGCCACGGCCGAACAGCCGGCGGCGCGGCGCCGGGCGCGGGGCGTCCAGGCCGGCGACACCGGGGTCGAGGTGCGGGGCTCCGTGCTGGCCGGAGTAGGGCATCGGGGGGTACGGCGAGCTCACGGTGCCAGGAACTCCTCGGACCACATGCGGTCAAGATACGACGCCGCCCCGTCCGTCCGCGGCCCCGACGCACTCGTCCGGGTCACAGCTCGGTCATCAGCTCCGCGGCCCGCTCGCCGACGGCCACCGCGGTGGCCGCCGGGCCCCGGGTGGGCACGGTGGGCAGCACCGACGTGTCGGCCACCCGCAGCCCCTCGACCCCGCGGACCCGCAGGTGCTGGTCGACCACGGCACCCGGGTCACCGGCCGGCCCCATCCGCGCGCTGCCGGACAGGTGGATGGCGGTCGCCAGGTGCGCCCGGGTCCAGCGGTCGAGGGCGGCGTCGTCGGCCAGCACGTCGTCGGGCAGGTCGGTGCGCCCCTGCACCAGTCCGGCCATCGCGCCGGTGCCCAGCAGGTCGGCGGCCAGCCGGACCGCCCGGCGCATCCGCTCCCGGTCGGTCGCCGTCGACAGGTAGCGGTACCGGATGCGCGGCTGGACCGACGGGTCGGCGCTGGTCAGGCCGACCGTCCCGCGGCTGTCCTCGGCCTGCAGCGCGACGCCGAGGTACAGGTCGTCGCGGGTGCGGGCCTGCTGCCAGACCTTGGCCGGCGAGGTCCCGCGCAGCGCCCGGAGGGTGGCCCCCGGCCGGCGCAGCACCTCCGCGAGCCCGGACAGGGCGTGCCCGTCGGAGCGGGACAGCATCACCTTCGAGAACGGCTTGAGCCAGGGCATGACCTCGAGGTGGTCGGGGGTGTTCAGCGCGGTGGTCAGCGGCAGCATGCCGCGGGGCATCGGCGTCCGACGGGTGGGTGACCAGGTGACGTATAGGTCGGGGTGGTCGGTGACGTCGGCGCCCACGCCGGGGACGTCGGCCAGCACGTCGACCCCGACCGCCCGCAGCGCGTCGGCCGGTCCGATGCCCGACAGCATCAGCAGGTGCGGGGTGCCGACCGCCCCGCAGCTCAGCACGACCTCCGCGGCCCGGTGCTCGGTGCCGTCGGCGGTGCGCACGCCGACCGCCCGGCCGTGCTCCACCAGCACGCGGACGACGGGGCTGTCGCCGCGGACGGTGAGCCCCGGGGAGTCCCGGCGGGGCGACAGGTAGGCCATCGCGGCGTTCACCCGGACGCCGTCGCGCACGTTCAGCGGCACCGGCCCCACCCCGGGCGGGGCGTCGGCGTTCTTGTCCGGCTCGGCCGGGAAGCCCAGCTCGAGGCAGGCCGCGGTGAAGGCGTCGGTGATCGGGTGCGGGTCGGTGACCCGGCTGACCGGCAGCGGGCCGGTGGTGCCGTGCAGCGGGTCGGCCTCGCTGCGGTCGAACGCCGGGCGCAGGGCGTCGGCGGACCACAGGTCGTTGCCGAGGGCGGCCCAGCCGTCGCAGTCCTCCCGCGTGGCCCGGATGAAGTAGGTGCCGTTGAGCGCGCTGGAGCCGCCGAGCACCTTGCCGCGCGGCACCGGCCAGCGGACGCCGTCGGTCAGCTCGCCGGTGAGGTCCCAGTTGGCCGGGTGCCCGGGGACGGCGGCCCCCATGGTGGCGGCCTCCCGGATCGTGGCCGGGAAGTCCTCGGGACGGCGGTGGTCGGTGCCGGCCTCCAGCAGCAGCACCGAGCGACCGGCGTCCACGAGGCGCGCGGCCAGCGCGCACCCGGCGGACCCGGCGCCCACCACGACGACGTCGGTCACAGCCCGAGGACACCCGGGAGGTCGAGGCGGCGGACCTTGCCGGTGGAGGTGCGCGGGAGCTCGTCGAGTCGACGTGTCGACTTGGGGCGCTTGGCCGGGCCCAGCCGCTCCCGCGCCCAGGCGGCCAGCTCGTCGGGGGTCGCCGTCCCCACGTAGGCCGCGACGACCCGCTGGCCCCAGTCGTCGTCCGGGACGCCGAACACGGCGGACTCCACGACCCCGGGGTGCGCGTCGAGCACCGCCTCGACCTCGGCCGGGTAGACGTTGACCCCGCCGGAGATGACCAGGTCCTCGCGGCGGCCGTCCAACCAGACGGTGCCGTCGTCGTCCACCCGGCCCAGGTCGCCGACGGTGACCCAGTCGCCGTCCCAGGCGGCCGCGGTCTTCTCCGGCGCGCGCCAGTACTCGAACCGGGCCCACCGCGGGACGGCGCACCACAGCTGGCCGCGCTCGTCGGTGGACAGCGTGCGGCCGGGGCGGGCACGGCCGACGCTGCCCGGGCGGGCCAGCCAGTCCTCGGTCGTGCAGACGGTGAACTGGGCCTCGGTGGACCCGTAGAACTCGTGCACGGCGCCGTCGGGGAGGGCCGCGACGACCGCCCGCTTGACCGGCTCCGGGCAGGGGGCGCCGGCGTGGGCGAGCAGCCGGAAGCTGGACCAGTCGACGTCCTCGCGGAGCAGCCGCTGCAGGTGGGTCGGCACGCAGAAGGTCGTGGTGGGGGCCTGGTCGGTGATGGTGCGGGCGGCGCGCGCTGCGTCGAACGGCCCGGGCAGCAGCACCTCGCCCCCGGCGAGCAGGGTGTGCGCGGCGAACCGGAGCGGCGCGGAGTGGTGCAGCGGGGAGAGCACCAGGTGCCGGTCGTCCGGGCCGAAGCCCCAGAGGTTGATCTCCTCGGTGGCCAGGGCGCGGGCGTCGTCGTCGGCCAGGACGCCGGACCACACGCCCTTGCGCCGTCCGGTGGTGCCCGAGGTGTAGTGCATCGGCCGGGCCAGCGGGAACGGGGCGAGGTCGGCCTCGGTGTCGCCGAGCAGCTGCCCGGGGTCGTCGCCGACGTCCAGCGCGGGGTCGGCGTCGGCGACCAGCTCGGCCCGCTCGGCGGCCGGCAGCGCCGGGTCCAGCACCACGGGGACGACGCCGGTCCGCAGCGCCCCGAGGACGACGGCCAGCAGCTCCGGCGAGGCGGTCGCGGAGACGACGAGCCGGTCCCCCCGGCCGATGCCGCGGTCGGCCAGCGCGCCGGCGACCCGCCGCTGGGCGGCCGTGCTGTCCGCCGCCCGGACGACGGGCACCTCGTTCATCCCTGCACCCTCGCACGGGCCACGCGGTTCAGCGACGGCCGTTGCGCCGGCTCCAGCTGCTCCAGGACACGTCGTGGTTGTGCGCGTTGCCGAGCACCTCGGCGTCCCGCCGGCCCTCGCGCGCCTGGTACGAGATGTCGCCGGAGTGGGTGACCGTGGATCCTCGCTTGCGCACCGCCCGGTCCATCGACCAGCCGACCACCAGCAGGACGACGAGCACGCCCACCACCGCAGCCCAGAACACCATGGCCGAGTCTGGCATCCCGCCTTCGTCGCGGTCACCCTCCTGGCGAACCCTGCCGCCTGCGCATACGCCTGCCGCCTGCCGCCCTCCGCGGCGGACCTTCCCTCACGACCTCCCACCGTCGTCGCGGTTGCCGTCCTGGAGGGCCCTGCCGCCTGCGCCTGCCGCCTTCCGCCTTCCGTCTTCCGCGGCGGACCTTCCCTCACGACCTCCCGCGCGGGCCGTCGCTGCAGGGACGCAGGGGAGGGCTCGGGGCGGTGCAGGCGTCCGTCGCTGCAGGGACGCACGGGAAGGCTCGGGGCGGCGCAGGCGCTCGTCGCTGCGGTCCCCGATGGCCCCCGCGCAACCCGGCACCCCAGCATCGCAGCTACCTCAGACACCGGGTCGACAGCCTGTGGACAACCTTCTGAGCTGCGGATTTATCTTGCTCGGGCTGATCAGGCCCGGTAGACTTCGAACACATATTCGAACAGCGCGAGGAGGTGGTGGCGGTGCAGCAGCAGGTGGTCGGGACCCGGATGGGGCTGTCGGTGGGCATTGCCCAGGTCGAGGTCTTCGCGTCAGCCGCCGCCCACGCGGCGGTGCTGGAGGCCGAGCAGGCGACCCGCATCGCCGCCGGCCTCGCGCCCGCGGGTGCCACCCTGCGATCGACCCGGTTGTCCGAGCTGCTGGTCACCCCCGACACCGGCCGGGCCAGGGTGCACGCCGTGCTGCGCGACGTCGCCGACGCCCAGGCGCAGCTGCACGCCCTGCAGGCTGCAGCGATCGCCCGCCTGGCCGAGCTGCAACCGGCGCAAGAACCGCTGCCCGGCAGCCGCCGCAATGACCCGGCCGACGCCGACCGGCCCGACGACTGGGTCGCCGACGAGGTCGCCGTCGTGCTGGGCATCGGGGTTAGCTCGGCGGTGTCGCTGGTCGACAAACAGCGGGTGCTGGTGGAGCAGCTGCCGCAGGTGTGGGAGGCGCTGGCCGACGGGGTCATCGACGTCCGCCGCTGCCAGGTGCTCGTCGACGCCCTCGCCCACCGCAAGCAATCCGCCGGCGGCGACCTGGCCGACGACCTGGTGGACGACATCGCCCGGCAAGGACTGCGGTGGATCGGTGAAGGCATCGGCCCCACCCCGCTGGCCGACCGGATCGGTGGCGCATTGATCGCCGCGGACCCCGCAGAGGCCGACCGCCGGGCCGAGCGGCGCAAGAAGAAGCAGAACGTCACCACCGTCGGCTGCGGCGACGGCCTCGCCGGGTTCCGGGCAGACCTGCTCGACGCCGCCGATGCCGCACAGATGCAGGCAGTGGTCGATGCGATGGCCGCCACGATGCGCAAGGCCGGTGACCGCCGCCCCATCGGCCAGCTGCGGGTCGATGCGCACCGGCAGCTGGTCCTCCGCCCCTGGGAGGCACTCCCCGACGACGTCGCCCGCGCCCGCTGGCAACTCGCCATGCGGGTGGAGCTGGCCGACCTCGACGGCCTGGGCTCGCTGGGCGCACCCCCCGGGTCTGCCGCACCGACCGCCGGCGGCGGCTCTCAGGGCGGTCCACACGTCGATACGGCGTCCGAGCCGGGCACCGACGGACGCAATGACCGGCCGGCACCGGCGGGCAGCACGAGCAGCAGACCCCGACGAGCCGGCCACGACGGGCCTGAGGGGCCTGAGGGGCAGGGCGAGCACGACAAGCAGCACGAACACGAGCTCAGCGAGCACGAGCACGAGCAGGATGACGGGCACGGGCACGGGCACGGGCACGGCGAGCACGAGCGCGGCGCTGGTTCCGGGGTCGGTGAGATCGGTGGGCTGCCGGTGTCCCCGGTCGCGGTGGCCGAGCTGCTGGCCCGCTACGACGCGCTCCTGGCCTCCGGTGCCCGTGGTCGGGTCCGGGGCGGGGACGTGTGGTTCGAGATCGTGGATGCCACCGGCCGCCTGCGCGCCCTCATCACCCCCGCCGACGCCCGCGCCGCCCTCCGCCGCGGCACCGGACTCGGACCACCACCGGCCATCGACAACTACGTCCCCACCGCCGCCCAGATCAGGTTCGTCAAAGCCCGCGACCGACACTGCCGGTTCCCCGGCTGTGCCCGGACAGCCGAGTACGTCGACCTCGACCACGTCATCCCCCGCGACCACGACGACCCCACCGCCGGCGGCCCGACCTGCGTGACCAACCTGGTGTGCCTGTGCCGCAGGCACCACCGGCTCAAGACCCACGCACCGGGCTGGGTCTTCGCCATGGACCCCGACGGCACCCTGCACGTCACCCCACCCGGCGGACGCACCCGCACCACCCGACCCGCCGGCATCGCCCAGGTCGACATGTCGACACCCACCCACCTCCACACCCTCACCGACCTCCTCGGGCCCACCCCCCAGCGGTTCAGATCCCCGACGCCTGAACAGCGAGCCGAACGCCGAGCAGCAGCCGCCGACCGCGCGCGCCTGGCCGCCGAGATCGAGGCCGAGCTCGACGCCGCCCTCGCTCGTCGAGCCGACGAGACCCAGCGCGGCGACCACGTCTCGACCGACTCCGCCGAGCGGGCCGCCGAGCACCGAGCCGCAGAGGGCAGCGATCCCAGCGCGGACCCCCCACCCTTCTGACCGTCCGGATCCGCAGCCGGGCGGCACGACGGGGGCACCGGAGTCGACGGAGCAATCCGAGGCCGGGCGGCACGTCGGAGAACCCCGGCCACGACGGACGTTCCTCCGGCCTGGACAGCCCGGCGGGCTCGGGGTGGGATGCCCGGTCAGGGGCAGCGATCCCCGATCATCGACGGCACGTCGTGGGCCAGCCGGGCGCGGCGGACATCGGTCACCGACCGCAGCGGGGCCAGCACCTCCACGACCGGCGCGGCGAAGACACCCGGGACGTCCCGCTCGCCCAGGCCGGGGTCCGGGACGTACACCAGCCGTTCGCGCACCAAGTCGAACGGCACGTCCACCCCGCGCGGGTCCAGCCGGTGCCACCGCCGGTCCACCCAGACCGCCGCCAGGCCGTGCACGACGTGCCCGCCGGAGCCGTCGGCCAGCCGCTGGTAGCAGAGACCGGACGGGATCCCGCGCGACCGCAGCAGCGCCACCAGCAGGTGCGATTGCGCGTAGCAGAGCCCCACGCCCGCCTCGGCCACCTCGGAGGCCCGGACCGTCACCCGTGGGTCGTCGACGTCGGAGGAGTGCGCCACCCGGTCCCGCACGTGCTCGAAGGCGCGTCGGGCGTAGGTCGCGTCGTCCGGGCCGTCGGCGGCCAACCGGTCGTGCAGCGCCCGCACCACCGGGTGGTCCAGGTCGACCACGTCGTCACCGGCGAGGTAGCCCTCCGGCGCACCGGTCCGCAGGTCGGCGATCACGCCACCCGCCAGTTGTCCCCCGCACCGCACACGACCTGGCCGGTCGCCGACAGCTTGGCCAGCGTCGCCCGGGTCGACTGCTCGGCGGCCGGCCACACCGCGCGCGGCACCTCCGCGTACACGTGGGCGACCAGCTCGGCGACCGTCCGGTCCCCGCCGAGCAGGGCCTCCAGCAGCTGGAACTCCCGGTAGGCCCGGTGCGCCGCGTAGAACTCCAGCACCGACCCGACGTCCTCGGTCAGCTCGGGCCCGTGCCCGCAGTACAGCGCCGCCGGCCCGAGCCGGTGCACCCGGCGCAGCGAGTCCAGGTAGGCCAGCACGTCGCCCTCGGGGTGCGTGACCACCGACGTCCCCCGGCCCAGCACGTGGTCCCCGACCAGCACCGACCCCGTCTCGGTCCGGAAGGCCAGGTGGTCCCGGGTGTGCCCCGGGGTCGCGACGACGGCCAGCGACGTCCCGGCGAGGGTGACCGTGTCCCCGTCGGCGAGCACCCGCCCGTCGGGCCCGGCCACCTCGGCCGAACCCGCCGCCACCTGCACGCTGAACCGCGCCGCCCACGGCAGGGCCGCCTCGGCGTGGTCCCCGTGGTGGTGGGTCACCAGGACCGCGACCACCTCGGCGGCCCGCGCCGCCAGCACCTCGCGCACCGCGGCCAGGTGCACCGGGTCGTCGGGCCCCGGGTCGACCACGACCACCTGACCGCTGCCGGGCGCCCCCACCACGTAGGTGTTGGTGCCGTCCAGCGTCATCGGCGAGGGGTTCGGGGCCAGCACCCGGGTCACCAGCGGCTCGGGCTCGGCCGTCCGGGGCAGCTCACCGGGGGCAGGCAGCGACCAGCTGCGGCGGGGATCGACGGGGGCGTCCACGGCACGACGGTAGCCAGCCCGGACGCCCCCGGGTCGGCCACGCCACCCGTCCGGGGGCACAGCTGGTCCGTAGCCTGGACCCATGCGCCTGACGACGACCCTGAAGACGACCCTCTCCGCGGCTGCCGCCCTCGCCCTGCTCACCGCGTGCGGTGGCGGCTCCGACGACGAGACCACCGCCCAGGGCAGCTCCAGCTCGTCCTCCTCCGCCGCGGCCCCCAGCTCCAGCGAGGAGTCCGGTGGCGACGACAGCGAGGCCGCCGCGTTCTGCAGCGAGGCTGAGGGTGCCTTCGCCGACCTCCAGTCCGCGACCACGAGCGCCGACCCCTCCACCATCCCGGCCCTGTTCGCCGAGGCCTCCGCCCGCCTGGACGCCATCGAGCCCCCGGCCGAGATCAGCGAGCCCTGGGGCGTCCTGACCGGCGCGCTGGACACCGCCGTGGCCAACGTCCAGGGCCTGGACCTGAACACCCCGGAGGGCCAGCAGGCCTTCGTCGCGGAGTTCACCCAGCTGCAGACCACGGCCACCGACGCGCAGGCACAGGTCGAGACCTACGTGACCGCCAACTGCGACGTCCCCACCGAGAGCGCCTCGCCGACCAGCTGACCCACCACGACGCACGAGGCCCGATCCCCCCTCGGGGGACCGGGCCTCGTGCGTTCAGCAGCCGCGGATCGAGACACCGCGGGCGGACATCCACGGCACGGGGTCGATCGCCCCGCTGTACATCGCCCCGTTGGGGTGCACCTCGAAGTGCAGGTGCGGACCGGTCGACTGGCCCTCGTTGCCCACGTCGGCGATCTGTTGACCGGCCTGCACCCGCTGCCCGGCAGAGACGTAGTACCGGCTGATGTGGCCGTACACGGTGACCGCCCCGTCGGCTCCCAGGATGTAGACCGCGTAGCCGAAGCCGGTCGCGGGACCGGCGCGCTGCACGGTCCCGGCGGTCGCGGCGTAGACCGGGGTCCCGATCGGGGCAGCCATGTCCACCCCGTTGTGCGTGGTGCCCCAGCGAGCGCCGAAGCAGCTGCTGGTCCGGCCGGCGGCCGGCAGCACGTACCCGGCCTGGGCCGAGCCCGAGCCCGAGGACGACGAGGCCGCGGCCGCGTTGCGGGCGGAGGCGGCGGCCGCAGCGGCGGCGGCCGCGGCGGCCTGCTGGGCGCGGGCCGCGGCGGCCTCCTCGGCGGCCTTCTGGTCCACCCATGCCTGGTAGGCGTTGCGGGCGCCCTGCAGGGACAGCAGCTGGATCTGCGCGGCCTGCAGCTGCGCGTCGTAGTCGGCCTTCTCGGCGCTCACCGAGGCGAACACCGACTGCTGGGAGGCGACCTGACTGTCGGCCGTGGTCTTGGCGTCGGCCGCGGCCTGCTCGGCGGCGGCCTGCTGGTCGCGGGCCTGGCGGGCGGCGGAGTCGGCGTTGGCCTGGGCCACCTGGGCCACCTCGAGCTCGCCGAGGACGTCGACCTGGTTCTCGGCGACCCAGTCCAGCAGCGCGGCCCGCTGGATCAGCTCACCCGGCCCGGCGGCGTCCAGCAGGGCCGCGGTGGTGGTGAGGGCGGTCCCGTCCATGTAGCTGTCGCGGGAGAACACCGAGATGCGGCCCTGCGCGGCGGTCACCTCGGCGGTGGCAGCGGCCAGCTGCGCGGCGGTCTGGTCGGCGGCCGCCTGGGCGACCGCGAGGGCCTCCTGGGCCACCTCGTAGGCGATGCCGGCCGACTCGGCCTGCACCTGGGCCTGCTCGAGCTGGGCCTGGGCGGCGGCGGCCAGACCGGCGATCCGACCGACCTCGGCCGCGGCCGCGTCCTGGGCGGCCTGGGCCGCGGTGATCTCGCCGTCGCTGGGGTTGCCCGGGGCCGGCGGGGCCGCCGCGGCAGGCCCGGCGAGGCCGAGCACGACGACGGCGGACGCCAGGACGGCGACGAGCGTGGTGCGCAGCGGGTGCTGCGGCATGGTGGCGCTCCCTGGGGAAGAGGGATGGCGTACGAGCCGCTGGACTGTCCCACCCGCCCCACGAGTCACACGCGCAACACGCCGAGGCAGCCTGGACTGGTCCGTCACGACCCGTGCGTTGCTGTCCCACTCCCATCGACACGGAACCGGAGCAGCTTGAATCCCCCGTCAGCCGAGGAGGGGATCGCGCTCCAGCTCGTGCGCGAGGGCGTCGAGCTCGGCCCCGCCGGACATCAGCGTGGTCAGCTCGTCCCGGCTGACCTCGGCCTTCTCCCGCTCCGCGATGCTGCGACCCCGGCGGAGCACCAGGAACCGGTCACCCACCGGGTAGGCGTGGTGCGGGTTGTGGGTGATGAAGACCACTCCCAGACCGCGCTCCCGGGCCGCCGCGATGTAGCGCAGCACCACCCCGGACTGCCGGACACCCAGGGCCGCGGTCGGCTCGTCCAGGATCAGCACCCGGGCACCCAGGTGCACCGCCCGCGCGATGGCCACGCACTGCCGCTCGCCGCCGGACAGCGTGCCGATGGGCTGGTCGACGTCGCGCAGGTCGATGCCCATGGCGGCCATCTCGTCCTTCGCCGTCTGCTTCATCAGGCCGACGTCCAGCATCCCGAACGGGCCCTTCCGGAGCTCGGAGCCCAGGAAGAAGTTCCGCCACACCGGCATGAGCGGGACGACGGCCAGGTCCTGGAAGACCGTCGCGATGCCCAGCGCCAGCGCGTCGCGCGGGCTGGACATGTGCTGCTCCACCCCGTCGACCCGGTACGTGCCCTCGGAGTGCTCGTGCGCCCCGGCCAGGATCTTGATGAAGGTGGACTTGCCGGCGCCGTTGTCGCCCAGCACGCAGGTCACCTGGCCGGCCCGCACGGTCGTGGTGACCCCGCGCAGCGCGACCACCGACCCGTACGTCTTGCCCAGGTCGGTGACCTCGATGAGCGGCGCGGTCGTGTCGGTCGTCATCGCATGCGCTCCGCTCTCGTGCGGACCCAGTTGTTCACCAGCACCGCGGCCAGCAGCATCACGCCGAGGAAGGCGTAGAGCCAGTTGCTGTCCCAGCCGGCGTAGACCACGCCCTGCCGGGTCATCCCGTAGATCAGCGCACCCAGCGCCGCACCGACCGCCGAGCCGTACCCGCCGGTGAGCAGGCACCCGCCCACCACCGCGCAGATGATGTAGATGAACTCGTCGCCGACGCCGGTCGAGGACTGCACGGTCGAGGACTGGAACAGGCTGATCATGCCGACCAGCCAGCCCGCCGCGGCCGTGGTCATGAACAGGCCGATCTTGGTCCGGGCCACCGGGACGCCGGTCGCCCGGGCGCTGTCCTGCGCCCCGCCGACGGCGAAGACCCAGTTGCCGGCCCGGGTGCGCAGCAGCACCAGCGTCGCGACCGCGGTGACCGCGAGGAACCACAGCACCGAGACCGAGATGCTGGCCCCGCCCACCTCGATCACGCCGCCGAACAGCGGCCGGACCGAGTCGAAGTTCGGCACCTTGGCGAAGCCCTGCACCGCGACCTGGCCGTAGACCAGCTTCACCAGTGCGAGGTCCAGCCCCTGGAGCACGAAGAACGTGCCGAGGGTGACGATGAAGCTGGGCAACCCGGTGCGGACCACCAGCACGCCGTTGAGCGCGCCGATGGCCAGCGCGACGACCAGCGCCAGCAGCACCGCGACCCAGACGTTGAGCCCGAAGCCGGTGGTGGTGACGCCGACGAGCAGCCCGGTGGCCCCGGTCATCGCGCCGGCGGAGAGGTCGAACTCCCCGCCGATCATCAGCATCGCGACCGCCACGGCCATGATCCCGAACCGGGACGCCGAGTTCAGCCAGGTGCCCACGCCCGAGGGCGTGAGGAACTGGTCGGCGACGGCGGTGAAGAAGATCAGGATCGCCAGCGCGGCGACCGCCGCCCCGACCTCGGGACGACGCAGGACGCGGGTGACCCGCCCGGTGGGGGCCGGCGGTCCGTCGACGTCCCGGGTCGGGGCGACCGTGCTCATCGGGTGCCGTTGGCGGCGAACTCGGCGACCTCGGCGGCGTTGTCCTGGGTGATGAAGGCCGGGCCGGAGTTGACCGGCTGGCCACCGCCCACCACGTTGCCGTTGGTCGCGAAGAGGTAGAGGAAGGAGACCGGCAGGTAACCCTGCACGTAGGGCTGCTGGTCGACGGCGAACGTGATGTCCCCGGCGGTGATCGCGTCGGTCACGTCGGAGGAGATGTCGAAGGTGTCGATCTCCGCGGAGGTGCCGGCGTCGCCCTGGGCGGCGACCGCGGCGACCGCGACCTGGCCCTGCAGCGCGAGCACCACGCCGACGTCGGGGTCGGACTGCAGCTTGGACAGGATGGTGTCCTGCACCTGGGCGGTGTCGGTGCCGTCGACCTGCAGGTTCTCGACCTGACCGCCGTAGGTGGCGGCGACCGCGGAGCAGCGGTCCTCCAGGCCCACGTTGCCGGCCTCGTGGATGACGCAGAGCACCTTGCCGGTCTGGCCCTCGTCGTTCAGGCGCGTGCCGACCGCCTGGCCGGCGGTGGTCTCGTCCTGGCCGACGTGGGTGATCGCGCCGAACTCGGCCGACTGGCCCTGCCCGGAGTTGATGGTGATGACCGGGATGCCGGCGGCGACGGCGGCCTCGACCGAGTCGCGCAGCCCGTCGGGGTTGGCCATCGACACCACGATGCCGTCGACGCCCTGGGAGACGGCGTTGTCGATCAGCTCGGCCTGCCGGGTCGGGTCGGGGTCGCTGTTGTAGTCGACGGTGATGCCCAGGTCGTCGGCCGCGCGGTCGGCGCCGGAGCGGACGACGTCCCAGAAGGAGTCGCCGGGCGCGCCGTGGGTGATGACGGCGATGTCCAGGTCGACCGACCCGGAGTCCGAGGACGACGTGTCCTCCTGGCCGGTGCCGCTGCAGCCGCTCAGGGCCAGGACACCGGCGACGGCGAGGACGCCGGCCGATCGGGTGATGCGCATGGTGGTGGTGCCTCTCGTTGCAACAGCGCCCGCGACCGGGCATACCAGTGGATGAGTATGTATGCCTCGCCGCCGGACGCCGGCACGCCCCGCTCTCAGGGGGTGAGCAGGCTCATCTCGAAGCTGTACCGACCGGCCACGTAGACGTGCCGGCCGAACTCCACCGGGGTGCCGTACCGGTCGTAGGACGTGCGCTCCATCGTCAGCAGCACCCCGCCCACCTGCTCGTCCAGCAGGTCGGCCTCCGACTCGGTCGCCGCCCGCGCGCCGATGACCTGCTTGGCCGAGTGCAGCACGATCCCCGAGGACCGGATCAGCGCGTACAGCCCGGTCCGCTCCAGCTCCTCGGTGCCGAGCTCCAGCAGGCCGACCCGCAGCCAGTTGGTCAGCCGGGCGATCGGCGCGCTGCCCGCCGAGCGCAGCCGCACCACGGTCACCGCGTCCATCCCCTCGGGGATGGCCAGCGCGCGGGCGATCTCCGGGTCGACCGGGCCGACGTCCAGCGAGAGCACCCGGGTGACCGGGTCCTGGTCGGCCCGCACCAGCTCGTCGAAGCTGCTGGTCGGCTCGGGCGCCGGCAGCACCAGCGGCTGGCCGACCCGGGTGCCGGCGCCCCGGCGGCGGACGATCAGCCCCTTCTCCACCAGGTAGCGCATGGCCTGGCGCAGGGTCGGCCGGGACAGCCCGAGCGAGTCGGCCAGCGCGACCTCGTTGTCCAGCCGGGTGCCCGGCGGCAGCCGACCCGAGGCGATGCCCTGCTCGAGGTATCGCGCGACCTGGCGGTACAGCGGCACCGGGCTGGTCCGGTCGAGCTCCAGCCCCGCGACGACGTCGGGGGTGCCCTCGACCGAGCCCATCGTGTTCCTCCTGGTGTCGGGTACCAGCCTGGCACGGGGGCGGCTCGTAGTGTCACGGGCGTGGACGTCCTCGCCTCCGGTCACGAACAAGTCGTCTTCTGCGCCGACCCGGAGTCCGGGTTGCGGGCGGTGATCGCCATCTACTCCACCGCCCTCGGCCCCGCCCTGGGCGGCACGCGCTTCTTCCCCTACGCCTCCGAGGAGGCCGCGGTCACCGACGCGCTGGCGCTGTCGAAGGCCATGGCCTACAAGAACAGCCTGGCCGGCCTGGACCTCGGCGGCGGCAAGGGCGTCATCATCGGCGACCCCGCGGTGCACAAGACCGAGGCCCTGCTGCGCGCCTACGGCCGGTTCGTCGAGTCCCTCGGCGGCCGGTACCTGACCGCCTGCGACGTGGGCACCTACAACGCCGACCTGGACGTCGTGGCCCGCGAGACCCGCTTCGCGCACGGCCGCTCGCTGGCCCACGGCGGCTGCGGCGACTCCTCGGTGCTCACCGCGTTCGGCGTCTTCCAGGGCATGCGGGCCGCGGCGCAGCACCGGTGGGGCTCGCCGTCGCTGGCCGGGCGCACCGTCGCCGTCGCCGGGGTCGGCAAGGTCGGCTCCTGGCTGGTCGACTCCCTCGTCGAGGACGGCGCCGCGGTCGTCGTCACCGACGTGGACCCGACCGCGGTGCAGCGGGTGGTGGCCAAGCACCCCGGCGTCCGCACCGCCGCCGACACCGCCGAGCTCGTGCGCACCCCGCACGACGTCTACGCGCCCTGCGCCCTCGGCGGCGCGCTGGACGACGAGACCGTCGCCGTGCTGCCGGCGGAGATCGTGTGCGGCGGCGCCAACAACCAGCTGGCCCACGAGGGCACCGCCCAGCTGCTGGCCGACCGCGGCATCCTCTACGCCCCGGACTACCTGGTGAACGCCGGCGGGGTCATCCAGGTCGAGGACGAGCGGCACGGCTTCTCCTTCGCCCGGGCCGAGGCCAAGGCGACCACGATCTTCGACGTCGCCCTCCGGGTCTTCGCCGCCGCCGACGCCGACGGGGTCTCCCCCGCGGTCGCCGCCGACCGGCTCGCCGAGGACCGGATCCGGTCCGTCGGCCGGTTGGCGACCATCCGGTTGCCCCGTCCGGGCTGAGATCCACCTCACTCCGGGCCGCTCTGACCAGCCCGTCCGGGGGACGCGCGGGTCGGACGTGTGCCGAGCCCCGATCCGTGACGTAAGCTCCTCCTCGGACACAATCACTCAGTCGGGGTCGCCACACGGGCCGTCCAAGCCCAGTGCTGGACGCCCGCCACTCCGTAACGAGGGGGTCGAGCCATGGGGCGCGGCCGAGCGAAGGCCAAGCAGACACGCGTGGCCCGTGAGCTCAAGTACAGCTCACCATCCACCGACCTGACTGCTCTGCAGCGGGAACTCGGTGGTCAGCCGTCGACCTACACCACCCCGGTGGCGAAGGACGACGACGAGGACGACATCGCCTCGAGGTGGATCGACGACGAAGCGGACGACGACTGGGCAGCCAGTCGCTGATCCGCTGCGCCGCCGGGCACAGCAACGCACCACCGCACTGCCGACGAACACACTGCCGACACCGTCGTCCCCCGGGACGGCGGTGTCGTCGTGCTGTCAGCGGTAGGAACCGACCAGACGGCTGGGCACGGCCTGCACGTCGCCGCGGGGACCGATCTCCCCGGCGACCCACGCGGGCACGCCGCGGTCGGTGAGCAGGGCGACCGTGCGGTCGGCGGCCTCGGGGGCGACGGCGGCGACCATGCCGACGCCGCAGTTGAACGCCCGCTCGGACTCGCCCCGCGGCACGCCGTGGGCCTCCATGAGCTGCACCGCCGCGGGCAGCGCCCAGGTCGAGCGGTCCAGCACGGCCACCAGGCCGTCGGGGACGACGCGCCCGGAGTTGGCGGCCAGCCCGCCCCCGGTGATGTGCGCGAAGGCGTGCACCGCGTCGACACCCAGCTCGGCGACCAGGGCCAGGCAGTCCAGCGCGTAGATCCGGGTCGGCTCCAGCAGCGTCGCGCCCAGCTCCCGGTCCAGCCCGGCCGGGGTGGCGTGCAGGTCCAGCCCGGCGCTGGCGACCACCCGGCGGACGAGGGAGTAGCCGTTGGAGTGGAACCCCGAGGACGCCATCGCGACGACGACGTCCCCGCTGCGCACCCGCTCGGGGCCCAGCACCGCGTCGGCCTCGACCACGCCGACCGCGGTGGCGGCCAGGTCGTACTCGTCGGCGTCCATCAGGTCGCCGTGCTCGGCGGTCTCCCCGCCGACCAGCGAGGCACCGGCGAGCCGGCAGCCGGTGGCGATGCCGGTGACGATCGCGGCGATCCGCTCCGGGACGACCTTGCCGCAGGCCACGTAGTCCTGCAGGAACAGCGGCTCGGCGCCGCAGGCCACCAGGTCGTCGACGCACATGGCGACCAGGTCGATGCCCACGGTGTCGTGCCGGTCCAGCTGCCGGGCCAGGGCGATCTTCGTGCCGACGCCGTCGGTGGACGACGCCAGCAGGGGCTTGCGGTACTTCTGGGTGTCCAGCGCGAACAGCCCGGCGAACCCGCCGAGGCCGCCGACCACCTCGGGCCGGTTGGTGGCCTCGACCGCGCTCTTCATCAGCGTCACGGCGCGCTCGCCGGCGTCGATGTCGACGCCGGACTCCGCGTAGGTGAAGCCGCCGGTCACGGGCGGCGCAGCGCGTCGTCGGCGCCACCGGAGGTGCTGGGGCTGCCGGCCTGCTGACCGGTCCACCCGCTGACGGCGCGGGCCGCCTCCCGGTCGACGTCGTCGAGCACCGGCAGCGTGCGCCGGGTGATGCCCTCCAGCACGTGCTTGCCCAGCACCTCGGGCTCGCCCAGCGGGATCGGGTACTCCCCGGTGAAGCAGGCCGAGCACAGCCGGTTGGCCGGCTGCTCGGTGGCCGCGATCATCCCGGCCTCGCTGACGTAGCCCAGCGAGTCCGCGTTGATCGAGGCGCGGACGCCGTCGACGTCCAGGCCGTTGGCCACGAGCTCGGCCCGCGAGGCGAAGTCGATGCCGTAGAAGCACGGCCACTTCACCGGCGGCGAGGCGATCCGCACGTGCACCTCGACGGCGCCGGCCTCGCGCAGCATGCGGATCAGCGCGCGCTGGGTGTTGCCGCGCACGATCGAGTCGTCCACGACGACCAGCCGCTTGCCGCGGATGACGTCGCGCAGCGGGTTGAGCTTGAGCCGGATGCCCAGCTGCCGGATGGTCTGGCTGGGCTGGATGAACGTGCGGCCCACGTAGGAGTTCTTCACCAGGCCCAGGCCGTAGGGGATGCCCGAGGCCTCGGCGTAGCCCACGGCGGCCGGGGTGCCCGACTCCGGCACCGGGATGACCAGGTCGGCCTCGACCGGGTGCTCCTTGGCCAGCCGGCGGCCGATCTCGACCCGCGCGGCGTGCACGCCGCGGCCGGAGATCGTGGTGTCCGGGCGGGCCAGGTAGACGTACTCGAACACGCAGCCCTTGGGCGAGGCGGGCGCGAAGTGCTGGGAGCGCAGGCCGTCCTCGTCGATGGCGATCAGCTCGCCGGGCTCGACCTCGCGGACGTAGGAGGCGCCGACGATGTCCAACGCCGCGGTCTCGCTGGCCACGACCCAGCCGCGCTCGAGCCGGCCCAGCACCAGCGGCCGGACGCCCTGGGCGTCGCGGGCGGCGTAGAGCGTCGTCTCGTCCATGAAGGTGAAGCTGAACGCCCCGCGCAGCAGCGGCAGCACCTGCATCGCCGCGGCCTCGACCGACAGGTCCTGCTTCGCCGCGATCAGCGCGGTGACGATGTCGGAGTCGGTGGTCGAGGAGAAGGCACCGGAGACGCCCTCGTCGGCGGCCCGGCTGGCCAGCTCGGCGGTGTTCACCAGGTTGCCGTTGTGGCACAGCGCGATGCCGGTCCCCGACCCCGTCGTCCGGAACGTCGGCTGGGCGTTCTCCCAGGTCGAGGCGCCCGTCGTGGAGTACCGGGTGTGCCCGACGGCCAGGAAGCCGCGCAGGCTGCTCAGGGTCGACTCGTCGAAGACCTGGCTCACCAGCCCGAGGTCCTTGTAGACCACCACCGAGGCACCGTCGGAGACCGCGATGCCCGCGGCCTCCTGACCCCGGTGCTGCAGGGCGTAGAGACCGAAGTAGGTCAGTTTCGCGACCTCCTCCCCCGGTGCCCAGACACCGAAGACGCCGCAGGCGTCCTGGGGTCCGGCATCCTGGGGGTCGAGGTCGTGCGTCAGCCGTCCATCACCGCGAGGCACGGTTGCGAGGGTACCGGGGCCAGGTGGACGCACCAGCCCCCGACGCGTGAACCTCAGCTCACCCCAGCAGTTCGCGCAGCCGCCGGGCGTTGCGGACGGCGTGCCCCTCGCCGTCGTTGTTGAAGTAGCCGAACACCTCGGTGCCCCGCCACTCCCGGATCCGGTCGGCCCACCAGTGCAGGTCCTCGTCGCTGTACGAGCCGGCGTAGAGGTGCTCGTGGTCGGGTCCGTGCCACCGCACGTAGGCGAACGGCGCGGTCACCCGCAGCACGCAGGGGATGCCGGCGCCGCTGACCACGCAGTAGGCCGCCCCGTGCCGCGCGAGCAGGTCGAACACGTCGTCGTGCTGCCAGGTGGGGTGCCGCAGCTCGACCGCCACCCGCAGCCAGGGCGGCAGGTGGGCCAGGAACCAGGCCAGCCGGTCGTCGTCGCGATGGTGGTCGGGGCGCAGCTGGACCAGCAGCACGCCGCGGCGGTCGGCGAGCTCGTGCCAGCCCGCCGCCATCCGGCCGATCCAGGTCTCCGGGTCCAGCAGCCGCTTGGCGTGGGTGAGCCCGCGGGCGGCCTTGACGCTCATCGCGAAGCCCTCGGGCAGCCGGGAGCGCCAGCCGGCGAAGGTGGTGTCGCGCGGCCAGCGGTAGAACGACGCGTTCAGCTCGACGGTGTCGAACTCGGCGACGTAGCGCGCGAGCCGGTCCCGGGACGGCGTCCCCGGTGGGTAGAGGACGCCGTCCCAGTGGTCGTAGCTCCACCCGGACGTCCCGATGCGGGGCCGGGGTGCATCCACGTCAGTGGATGTTGTCGACCTCGTCGGCGACGACCGTGTCGTCGCCGTGCCCGGTCTTGACCACGGTCTCGCCGGGCAGCGTGAGCAGCCGCTCCTGGATGGAGTTCAGGATCGTCGGCTTGTCGCTGTACGAGCGCCCGGTGGCACCGGGCCCGCCGCAGAACAGGGTGTCGCCGGTGAAGACGGTGTCCAGCTCGGGGGCGTAGAGGCAGGTGCTGCCCGGGGAGTGGCCCGGGGTGTGCATGGCCACGAGCTGGGTGCCGGCGACGTCGAAGGTGGTGCCCTCGACCAGGTCGTGGTCCGGGGCGGCGTCGGGGTGCACGACGTCCCAGAGCATCCGGTCCTCGGGGTTGAACCAGATCGGGGCGCCGGTGGCCTCGCGCAGCGCGACCGCGGCGGTGATGTGGTCGTTGTGCCCGTGGGTCAGCACGATCGCGCCCAGGGTGCGACCGCCGACCGCCGCCAGGATCGGGGCGGCGTCGTGCGGGGCGTCGATGACCAGCACGGTCTCGTCGTCGCCGACCAGCCAGACGTTGTTGTCCACGTCGAAGTCCTGGCCGTCGAGGCTGAACACGCCGCTGACCACGGTCTTGTCGATGCGCGCCGGCATCAGAAGACCACCACCGAGCGCAGCACGTCGCCGTGGTGCATCTTCTCGAACGCGGCCTCGACGTCGCCGATGCCGATGGTCTCGGAGACGAACGCGTCGAGGTCGAAGCGGCCCTGCAGGTACAGGTCGATGAGCATCGGGAAGTCCCGGCTGGGCAGGCAGTCGCCGTACCAGGAGGACTTCAGCGCACCGCCGCGGCCGAAGACGTCGATCAGCGGCAGCGTGATCTCCATCGTCGGGTTCGGCACGCCGACCAGGACGACGGTGCCGGCGAGGTCGCGGGCGTCGAACGCCTGCTGGTAGACCGCCGGGTGGCCCACGGCGTCGATGGCGACGTCGACGCCGAACCCGCCGGTGAGCTCCTTGATCGCGGCGACCGCGTCGGTCTCCTTGGAGTTCACGGTGTGGGTGGCGCCCATGCCCTTGGCCCACTCGAGCTTCCGGTCGTCCAGGTCGACGGCGATGATCTTCGCCGCGCCGGCCAGCCGGGCACCGGCGATCGCGGCGTCGCCGACCCCGCCGCAGCCGAAGACGGCCACGGTGTCCCCGCGGCCCACGCCACCGGTGTTGATCGCGGCACCGACGCCGGCCATCACGCCGCAGCCCAGCAGGCCGGCGGCGGTCGGGGAGGCGGCCGGGTCGACCTTGGTGCACTGCCCGGAGTGGACGAGGGTCTTCTCGGCGAACGCGCCGATGCCCAGCGCCGGGGACAGCTCGGTGCCGTCCTTGAGCGTCATCTTCTGCGTGGCGTTGTGGGTGTCGAAGCAGTACCAGGGCTTGCCCTTGGCGCACGCCCGGCACTTCCCGCACACCGCGCGCCAGTTGAGGATGACGAAGTCACCGACGGCGACGTTCTCCACGCCCTCGCCCACGGCCGAGACCACGCCGGCGGCCTCGTGGCCGAGCAGGAACGGGAACTCGTCGTTGATCCCGCCCTCCCGGTAGTGCAGGTCGGTGTGGCAGACCCCGCACGCCTGCACGTCCACGACCGCCTCACCCGGCCCGGGGTCGGGGACGATGATCGTCTCGAGACTGACGGGGGCTCCCTTGCTGAGGGCGACGACGCCCTGCACCTCGTACGGCATGCACCGCAGCCTATGGGTGGGGTCCGACGGCGGTCCGACGGCTTCCGCCCTGCGGACGATCACGGCGAGGTCTCGTTCGCCGCGCGAACGGTTGCACCCCGCACTACCGTCCCCCCGGCATGGCCCGCGTCACACAGCGGGCGCCCAGCTCACCCGGGGGTCGACCCCGGACAGGAGGACCCACCGTGGCCGTTCCCGGCTTCCTGGCCCGCGACCGCATCGTCGCGAAGCCGGGCTTCAACCGCTGGCTGATCCCGCCGGCGGCCCTCGCCGTCCACCTGTGCATCGGGCAGGTCTACGCGACGAGCGTCTACAAGGCCGCCCTGGTGGCCGACTTCGAGTCCTCGCTCACCGCGATCGGCGCCATCTTCTCGATCGCCATCGTGATGCTGGGTCTGTCGGCGGCGCTGTTCGGCACGTGGGTGGACCGCAACGGTCCCCGCGCCGCCATGTTCACCTCCGCCTGCTTCTGGTCGGTCGGCTTCCTGGTCGGCGCCGCGGGCATCGCCACGAACCAGCTGTGGCTGCTCTACCTGGGCTACGGCGTCCTCGGCGGGATCGGGCTGGGGATCGGCTACATCTCGCCGGTCTCCACGCTGATCAAGTGGTTCCCGGACCGCCCGGGCCTGGCCACCGGCATGGCGATCATGGGCTTCGGCGGTGGCGCGCTCATCGCGACCCCGCTGTCCCGCCAGCTGATGAGCCTCTACGACTCCAGCTACGACGGCACCGCCGCGACCACCCCCAGCGGGTCCGCGGTCGCGCTGCTGTTCGTCACCTTCGGCCTGGTCTACCTGGTCTTCATGATGTTCGGCGCCGCGATCGTCCGGGTGCCCGCCGAGGGCTGGAAGCCCGACGGCTTCGACCCCTCGACGGTGAAGAGCAAGGCGCTGGTCACCACCGACAGCGTCTCGGCGGCGAATGCGATCAAGACCCCGCAGTTCTGGCTGCTGTGGATCGTGCTGTTCTGCAACGTCACGGCCGGCATCGGCATCCTCGAGCAGGCCAGCCCGATGGTGCAGGACTTCTTCCGCGACGGGGACGCCTCGCTGGTCACCGCCGCGGCCGCGGCCGGCTTCGTCGGCCTGCTGTCGCTGTTCAACATGGCTGGCCGGTTCGTCTGGTCCTCGACGTCGGACGTCATCGGCCGCAAGGGCATCTACATGGTCTACCTCGGCGTCGGGCTGCTGCTCTACGTCGCGCTGGCCACCGTCGGCAGCTCGGCCGTGTGGTTGTTCGTGCTGCTGGCCGCGCTGATCATCAGCTTCTACGGCGGCGGGTTCGCCACCATCCCGGCCTACCTGCGCGACCTGTTCGGCACCTACCAGGTCGGCGCCATCCACGGCCGGCTGCTCACCGCCTGGTCGGCCGCCGGTGTCGCCGGCCCGCTGATCGTCAACGGCGTCCTGGACACCCAGGGCACCCCCGGTGAGCTCGTCGCCGGGGACTACCGGATCGCGCTGTTCATCATGGTCGGCCTGCTCGCCGTCGGGTTCGTGGCGAACCTGCTGGTCAAGCCGGTCGCGAGCAAGTGGCACGAGCCGAAGTCCCAGACCTCCCCCACCCCGGAACGGAGCGCCGCCCGATGAGCTCACCCGAGCGCAGCAGCACCCCGATGGCCCTCATCGTCGTCGCCTGGGCGCTGGTGGTGATCCCGCTGCTGTACGGCCTGGTGCAGACCATCCGCACCGCCAGCGCGCTGTTCACCGGCTGACCCGACCGGCACCGACGCCCCGTCCACCCCCGCGGTGGGCGGGGCGTCGTCGTGTCAGGCGGGGGGGCCGGCGCGGAAGGGCCGCAACGGGAGGACAACGGCTAGGTCGGCGCGGTTGCCGCTGGCGGCCACCCGGCCCGCGGCCACTGCCTCGTCCCAGGTCTGCAGGCCTGCCACCAACCGCAGCCAGGTGGCCGCGTCGGTCTCCACGACGTTGGGCGGGGTGCCGCGGGTGTGCCGGGGCCCCGGGATGCACTGCACGGCCACGTGCGGGGGCACCCGGACCTCGACCGACCGCCCCGGGACCTGCTGCGCCAGCCAGCGCGCCGTCGTCTTCACCGCCGCCCCGAGCACCGCGCGGGCCGGCTGGTCGGCCTCCCCGCGCAGCCAGGGCAGGCACGGCGCCAGGGCCTCGCGCAGCGCCTCGGCCGGGATCGGCGGCGTCCCGGCCATCAGCTGGTCGGGACGGCGCCCGCCGGGACGGAGCCGACCACGGCCTCGGGGGTGTCGAACAGCGTGGGCAGCGTCGTCGACCAGGCGGTGTGCAGCTCGTCGAGCGGCAGCTCGAGCAGGCCCTCGACGACGAGCGCGTCGCCGCCGGTGGTGCCGAGCTCGGTCACCGGGACGCCGGCCGCCTGCGCCGCGGCGAGCACCGCGGCGGCGTCGGCGGTGGTGACCACGGCGCGGGCCACGGACTCGCCGAACAGCGCGGCCGTGGGGTCACCGTCGACCGACACGGTGGCGCCGACCCCGTACCGCAGCGCGGACTCGGTCAGCGCCTGCGCCAGGCCGCCGTCGCTCAGGTCGTGCGCGGAGGACACCAGCCCGTCGGCGGCCAGCGACGCGAGCAGCCCGCCCAGCGCGCGCTCGGCGTCCAGGTCGAGCCGCGGGGGCAGGCCCCCGAGGTGGCCGTGCACGACGGAGGCCCAGGCCGACCCGCCGAACTCCGGACGGGACTCCCCGAGCAGCAGCAGGGTCTCCCCCGCCGTCGTCCAGCCGCCGCGCACGCGCTGCCGGACGTCGGCGTGCACCCCGAGCACCCCGATGACCGGGGTCGGGTTGATCGGCACGTCGCCGGTCTGGTTGTAGAGGCTCACGTTGCCGCCGGTGACCGGCAGGCCCAGCGCGCGGCAGCCGTCGGCCAGGCCGCGGACGGCCTCGGCGAACTGCCACATGACCTCGGGCTCCTCGGGGGACCCGAAGTTCAGGCAGTTGGTGACCGCCAGCGGGACCGCGCCGGACACAGCGACGTTGCGGTAGGCCTCGGCCAGGTTCAGCTGCGCGCCGGTGTAGGGGTCCAGCCGGGCGAACCGGGCGTTGCCGTCCAGCGCCAGCGCGATGCCCCGGTTGCTGGTCTCGTCGATGCGGACGACGCCGGCGTCCTCGGGCTGGGCCAGCACCGTGTTGCCCTGCACGTAGCGGTCGTACTGCTCGGTCACCCAGGACTTGTCGCAGCCGTCCGGGCTGCCGACCAGGGCCAGCCAGTCGGCGCGCAGGTCGGTGGACTCCGCCGGGGGGACGGCGGCCTGCAGCGCGTCCAGGTCGGCCGGGCGGGCCATCGGTCGCTCGTAGACCGGGCCGTCCAGGGCCACCGTGCGCGGCGGGACGTCGACGATCCGCTCGCCGTGCCAGTCGATGAGCAGGCGGTCGCCGTCGGTGACCTCACCGATGACCGTGGCCAGCACGTCCCACTTCCGGCAGACGGCGAGGAACTCCTCGACCTTGCCCGGCTCGACGATCGCGCACATGCGCTCCTGGGACTCGCTCATCAGGATCTCGGCGGCGGTCAGCGTGGAGTCGCGCAGCGGCACCGTGTCCAGGTCGATCCGCATGCCGCCCGAGCCCGCGGCGGCCAACTCGGAGGTGGCGCAGGACAGGCCGGCGCCGCCGAGGTCCTGGATGCCGGTGACCAGGTCGGCGGCGAAGATCTCCAGGCACGCCTCGATCAGCAGCTTCTCGGTGAACGGGTCGCCGACCTGCACCGAGGGCCGCTTGGCCGGGCCGTCGGCGTCGAAGGTCTCCGACGCCAGGACCGAGACGCCGCCGATGCCGTCGCCACCGGTGCGGGCACCGAAGAGCACGACCTTGTTGCCCACGCCCTCGGCCTTGGCCAGCCGGACGTCGGCGTGCTTCATGACGCCGACGCACAGCGCGTTGACCAGCGGGTTGCCGATGTAGCAGTCGTCGAAGAGCAGCTCGCCGCCGATGTTGGGCAGGCCCAGGCAGTTGCCGTAGCCGCCCACGCCGGCCACCACGCCGGGCAGCACCCGCGCCGTGTCGGGGGCGTCGGCCCGGCCGAAGCGCAGCGAGTCCATGACCGCGACCGGGCGGGCGCCCATGGTGAGGATGTCGCGGACGATGCCGCCGACCCCGGTCGCCGCGCCCTGGTAGGGCTCCACGTAGCTGGGGTGGTTGTGCGACTCGACCTTGAAGGTGACCGCGTAGCCGTCGCCGACGTCGACCACGCCGGCGTTCTCGCCCATGCCGACCAGCAGGGCCTCGCTGCGCGGCAGGTCGCCGAACCGGCGCAGGTGCACCTTGGAGGACTTGTAGGAGCAGTGCTCGCTCCACATCACCGAGTACATCGCCAGCTCGGCGGTGGTCGGGCGGCGGCCCAGGATCTCCCGGATCCGGCCGTACTCCTCCTCGCGGAGGCCCAGCTCGCGCCAGGGCTGCTCCTCGTCCGGGGTGCCCCCGGCGCGGGTGACGGTGTCGACGGTCATGCGGAGACGGCTCCCTGGAGCACGGAGGTGAAGAAGCCCAGCCCGTCGGTGGAGGGACCGGTGAGGTCCTCGACCGCGTGCTCGGGGTGCGGCATGAGCCCGACGACCCGGCCGTCGGCGCTGGTCACGCCGGCGATGTCGCGGGAGGACCCGTTGGGGTTGCCGCCGACGTAGCGGACGACGACCCGGCCCTCGCCCTCGAGGGCGTCCAGGTCGGCGTCGGCGCCGACGTAGCGGCCCTCGCCGTTCTTGACCGGGACGACGATCGTCTGGCCGGTGGCGTAGGACGACGTCCACGCCGTGTCGGCCCGCTCGACGCGCAGGCCCTGGTCGCGGTTGCGGAAGTGCAGGTGGGAGTTGCGGGTCAGCGCGCCGGGCAGCAGGCCGGCCTCGCAGAGCACCTGGAACCCGTTGCAGATGCCCAGCACCGGCATGCCGGCGCGGGCCCGGTCGACGACCGCCCGCACCAGCGGCTGGCGGGCCGCGATGGCCCCGGCGCGCAGGTAGTCGCCGTAGGAGAAGCCACCGGGCAGGACGACGGCGTCCACCGCGCCCAGGTCGTCGTCGGCGTGCCACAGCGGCACGGCCTCGCCGCCGGCCAGCCGGACCGCGCGGGCGGCGTCGACGTCGTCCAGCGAGCCCGGGAAGGTCACCACCCCGATGCGCACGTCAGCTCTCCGTCAGGTGCAGCTCGACGTCCTCGATGACCGGGTTGGCCAGCAGGGTCTCGGCGATCTGGCGGAGCTCGGCCTCGTCCGGGGTGCCCTCGACGTCGAGGACGAAGTGCTTGCCCTGCCGGACGCCGGTCACCCCCTGGTGGCCCAGCCGGCCCAGGGCGCCGAGCACGGCCTGTCCCTGGGGGTCGGAGATCTCGGGCTTCAGGACGACGTCGACCACGACACGGGGCACGCGACGAGGGTACCGGGGCCCGAGCAGGCCCTTCCCCGGTGCGCGGCCGGGTGGGCCGGATCGCTCGCGGCGACTTCGCCGTTCGACTTGGTTTCGGAACCACTGCTGCCGATACCCCGGGTGTCATGACCGGACGACCCAGTTCCGGTGCACCGCGGTCCGAGGGAGTCCAGTGAACCTGCGCAAGCGCTCCGGCGTCGTCGCCCTGATCATCGTCGCCATGCTGGGCGGCGGCGTGGCCTTCGCGGCCTGGATGGTCACCGGCACCGGCGCCGTCAGCGGCGTGGCCGGGACGACGGTGAACTTCACCGTCGCCGCCACCACCCCGGCGTCCTCGGTGCTCTACCCGGGCGGGGCGGCCGCGCTCGCCGGCACGATCACCAACGACAACGCCTTCACGGTGCGGGTCACGTCGGTGACCCTGGGGACCCCCACCACTAGCTCGTCCAGCTGCCCAGCCAGCAACATCACGCTGCCCCAGACGACGATCACCGGGCTGACCCTCGACGTCCTGGCCAACTCGAACAGCGCGGTGCTCTCGCTGCCCCTGGCGGTGACGATGCTTCCCACCGCCGCCGAGGGCTGCAAGGGGGCGGTGTTCACGGTGCCGGTCACCGCCACGGGCACGACCATCCCCGCCTGACGTGCGGCGCGGACGTCTCCGGCAGGGAGGGGTACGGCCGTGAGCGGACGGCACCGCCGGTCCACCGGCCGCCGGGGGGCGGGCCGGGTGGTGGTCCTGGCGACCGCGCTCGCCCTGCTCCTCGGCGGCACCGGGGTCGCCTGGGCGGCGTGGAGCGCGACGGGCGGCGGTTCCACGCAGGCCCGCGCCGTGACCCCCGTGGACCTCACCGTCACCGCGGTGCCCCAGCTCAACCCCATCTTCCCGCGGACCGGGACGACGTACGCCAACCCGGCCACGGGGACGATCGGGTTCACCATCACCAACGCCAACCCCTACCCGGTCTCGCTCACCACCCTGACCCTGGGCAACGGGGTCGCCACGGACACGGCGGCCTGCCCCGCGGGGAACGTGCTGCCCGTGGTGGCGTCGATCAACCGCTCCGGCGCCGCCGCCATCGTGGTGGCCGCCAACTCCACCAGCGCCGCCGTCGTCCTGACCGGCGCGGTCTACATGAGGGCCGACGCCCCCAGCGGCTGCGCCGGAGCGACCTTCACCGTGCCGGTGACGCTCTCAGGCACCTCGCTGTGAGCCGACTCCCGTGGGGCCCCCTCGCCGCCGTGGTGGCCACCGCGGTCCTGCTCGTCGGCGGTGCCACCGCATCCCGGGCGTCGTGGGAGGCGTCGACGGCCATCGGCAGCTCGACGTCCGTGGCCGCCGCGACGATCCCCTCGGTGGGGACGGTCACCGCAAAGCGGACCGACGGCACCCTCGGCTTCACCGTGGCGGTGTCCTGGACCGCGGTGGCCGTGGAGGGGGTCCCGGTCCGCGGGTACGAGGTGGCCCGATACGTCACCCCGCTCCTCGGCACACCGACCCGCACGCCGGGCTCGGGCGCCTGCGACGCCCTCCTGACCGTCACGTCCTGCGTGGACACCGGCAGCCTGCTGGGCCTCGGCGGCGCGCTGACCTACATCGTCACCCCGGTGTTCGCGACGAACTGGCGGGGCACCCCCGTCACCTCCAACACCGCGTGAACGGACCCACCGCGGCCCCGCCGGCGGCAAGACCTCGTCTCGACGCGATTCCGGGTCGGTCCTGCCGATGGTCCCCCCGAGAACGCCATGTCGGCGCAGCGGAGCAGGACGGAGCAGGGACGTGAACGACGTGCAGACCACCGGCCTGTCCCGGCCCGAGAGCGGCTCCACCGTCGAGGTGGTGACCGGCGGGTCGACCGCACCCGCGCACAGCCAGGTGGAGAGCAGCCTGGAGCAGGAGCTGGTCCTCGAGGTCGGGGTCGACGCCTCCGGCCGGCGGGTCCGGTTGTCCCTGGGCGCCGAGGTGTCGGTCTGGTGGAGCCCGGTCGAGGTCCCGGTCCGCTGCCGGCCCTACCAGATCGTCGACGTGCGGGGCGGGACAGTACCCACCTGGCGGCTGCGCCCGGTCGGCTCGGCCGTCGACGGCGACCGGCGCGCCACCCCTCGCGCCCCGCTGCACGTCCCGGTCGGGCTCGCCATGCCCTCGGGGCTGCTGCTGGGCGAGACCGCCGACCTCAGCGAGGGCGGCCTGCGGGTCATCTTCCCGGCCGAGCCCACCGCCGGCTTCGGCGACGTCGCGCACCCGCTGCCCGACACCGGCGAGCGGGCCGTCCTCGCCATCGCGCTGGACGGCACCCGGGTCGAGCTGCGCTGCCGGGTCGTGCACCGCAGCCGACTGGCCGACGGACGCCGTCAGCTGCGCGTGGCCTTCGAGGACCTCTCCGACGAGGTCCGCAGCCGGCTGCGCACCACCACCGCCCTCGAGCTCGCGCGGCGCGCGACCCGGTGAACGGACGGGACACGCGACCGTGAACGACGTCTTCGGCCAGGACCGCCCCGAGCGCGGCTCGGTGCTCCACGTGGTGCTCGAGGGGGTGCCCCTGACCAGCACCGCCGGCGCCTCCAGCGAGCACGAGCTGGTCGCCGAGGTCCCGCTGTCCCGCTCGGGCCGACGCGCCCGGGTCGCCCTCGGCGCGATGCTGCAGGTGTCCTGGGGTTCCCGCGGCAAGGTCCGCACCCGGACCTACCAGGTGGCCGATGTGGTCACCCCCGTGGGCGGCCGCCCGGACTGGCGGCTGATCCCGGTGGCACCGGCCGACGAGGGCACCCGGCGCGCGGTGCCGCGGCACACCGTCGCGCTGCCCGCGGTGCTCGTCGTCGACGACGTCCGGCTGGCCGGCGAGACCGTGGACATCAGCGTCGCCGGCGTCCGGCTGAGCTTCCCGCCGGCCGACCTCGCCACCCATCCGCTGCCCGAGCCCGGGACGGAGGGGGACCTGGCCGTGCTGGTGGCCGGCGAGCGCACCGCCGTCCCGGTGACCGTCGTCCGGTCCGGGCTGCTGCCCGACGGCACCCGCGACGTCCGGGTCTACCTGACCGGAGACCTGGACACCGACCGGCGCCGGCTGCGCGACTTCATCCTGGCCGCCGCACCGGAGGACGACGTCCCGGCCGGTCCCCAGCCCGAGCCCGAGCCGCAGCCCGAGCCCGAGCCCGAGCCCGAGCCTGCTCAGTCGAACGAGGAGCCGGTCAGCGCCTCGTAGGCCGCCACGTAGCGCTCCCGCGTCGCCGCGACGACGTCGGCGGGCAGCTCCGGCGGCGGGGACTGCCGGTCCCACCCCGACGAGGTCAGCCAGTCCCGCACGAACTGCTTGTCGTAGGAGGGCTGCACGGCGCCCGGTGACCAGGTGACCGCGGGCCAGAAGCGCGAGGAGTCCGGGGTCAGCACCTCGTCGGCGAGCACGAGGGCGTCCCCGGCCACGCCGAACTCGAACTTGGTGTCGGCCAGCACGATGCCGGCCTGCTGGGCGACCTCGTGGCCGCGCCGGTACAGCGCCAGCGTCAGGTCGCGCAGCCGCTCGGCCTGGTCCGCACCGACCAGCTCCACGGTGCGCGCGAAGGAGATCGCCTCGTCGTGCTCGCCCACCTCGGCCTTGGTGGACGGGGTGAAGACCGGCTGCGGCAGCCGGGAGCCCTCGACCAGGCCGGCCGGCAGCTCGACGTCCACGATCGCGCCGGTCCGGCGGTACTCCACGGTGCCCGAGCCGGACAGGTAGCCGCGGGCCACGCACTCGACCGGCGCCATCTCCAGCCGGCGGACCAGCATCGCCCGGCCGGCCACCTCGGCCGGCACGTCCGTGGCGCTGAGCAGGTGGTGGGTGGCCCCGAACGCGGCGAGCACGTCGGCGAGCTGGTCGAACCACCACACCGACAGCCGGGTCAGCACCGCGCCCTTGTCCGGGATCGGGGTGGGCAGCACGTGGTCGTAGGCCGAGATGCGGTCCGAGGCGACCAGCAGCAGCCGGTCCTCCCCCGCGTCGTAGACCTCCCGCACCTTGCCGCGGGCCACGAGCGGCAGGTCGAGGGTCACGACAGCGCCGCGAGCCGCTCGAACAGCGGGTCGAGGTTCGCCACGTACCGCTCGGGCCGGCAGATGTCGTCCAGCCGGGCCTCGTCCAGCGCGACCCCGTCGGCGGCCGCCCGGGCCCGCAGGGTCTCCCGGAACGGGGTGCCGGTCTGCCAGGTCTGCATCGCCGCGCCCTGCACCAGGGCGTAGGACTGCTCGCGGCCCATGCCGGCCTCGACCAGCTCCAGCAGCACCGCGGAGGTGTAGATCAGCCCGCCGGTGGAGTCCAGGTTGGCCCGCATCCGCTCGGCGTCCACGACCAGGTTCTCGACCAGGCCGGCGGTGAGGTCCAGCAGGTAGTCGGTGGTGATCGAGGCGTCGGGCAGGAAGACCCGCTCGGTGGAGGAGTGCGAGATGTCGCGCTCGTGCCACAGCGGGATGCCCTCCATGACCGGCACGATCGCCGCGCGCACGACCCGGGCCAGGCCGGCGATGCGCTCGGAGCGGATCGGGTTCTTCTTGTGCGGCATCGCGCTCGAGCCCTTCTGGCCCGACCCGAACGCCTCCGACAGCTCGCGCACCTCGGTCCGCTGGCCGTGCCGGACCTCCAGCGCGATCGCCTCGCAGACCGTGGCGATGATCGCCAGCGCGGAGACCCACTCGCTGATGCCGTCGCGCAGCACCACCTGGGTGGAGGCGTCGGCGGCCCGCAGGTCCAGGGCCCGGGCGACGGTCCGCTCGACCTCGGGGTCGATCAGCGAGTAGGTGCCGACCGCGCCGGAGATGGCGACCACGCCGACCGCGGTCCGCGCCGTCCGCAGGCGGTCGCGGGAGCGAGCCGCGGCGAACGCGAGGTCGGCGACCCGGTGGCCCCAGACGTCGGGCTCGGCGTGCACGCCGTGCGTGCGGCCGACCTTGAGCGTGTTCCGGTGGGCCAGCCCGTGGTCGCGCAGCGCGGCGACCAGCCGGTCGGCCTTGGCCAGCAGGACGTCGGTCGCGTCGGTGAGCTGGACGGCGAGGGCGGTGTCCAGCAGGTCAGAGCTGGTCATGCCGTGGTGGACGTAGGCGGCGGCGCTGCGCGGCTCGGTGTTGTCCGCCCAGGCCGACAGGAAGGCGATCACGTCGTGCTGGGTGGTCGCCTCGATCTCGGCGACGGCCTCCGGCGTGGGGGCCGGGGCGGCCCGCACCGGCTCGACGACGTCGGCGGGCACCCGCCCCGCGGCGGCGTGCGCCTCGAGGACGAGGGTCTCGACCCGGCACCACAGCTCGTACTTGTGCTGCTCGCTCCAGACCGCCCCCATCTCGGGCAGGGTGTAGCGGTCGATCATGCGGGTACCAGGTCGTGTCGAAGCAGCACGCGGGACATCTTCCCGCACGCTGTCCTCGCTCCGCACCACACCCGTCCCACCACCGCCCCACCGGGCCCGGCACCTTCGAGGTCCTCCGTGTTGAACCGTGCCCGCCACCTCACCGACCGGGCTCGCGAACGCATCAGGGCGGCCCGCGAGCACGACCCGCACGCGCTGCCCGAGGGCACGGTCCTCCTGATGGACGACGGCAGCCGCGCCGTGGTCGAGCACGTCCCGGACGCCCACCCGGCGCCCCGGACCGGGGAGTCCTCGGCCACGGCCGCCGCCGGGCGCACCACCACCCCCGACCGCCCGGCCGCCGGGGCCGGCGCACCGACCGGGAGCAGCTCGGCGCCGGACCCGGCCGACGAGCACCCCGCGGGCAGCCCGCACCCCGACGCCCCGGACGCCGACGTCGTGGACGGCGTCAGCGGTCCGCCGGCACCAGGTTCAGCACCCCCCGCCCCCGGGCGGGACCGCAGCCGTGGCTCGCTGCTCGGTCCGGAGGAGCCGACCGAGGCTGCGGCCGAGGTGCCCAACGGCCTGCGCGTCGCCGCGGCCTGGTCCTGGCGGGCGATCGCGGTCGGCGCCGCGCTGTACCTCCTGCTGATGGGCGCCGCCTACGTCGCCGTCGTCGTCGTGCCGGTGATCGTGGCGCTGCTGCTGGCCGCCCTGCTCCAGCCCGGCGCGGCCTTCCTGGTCCGGCACGGCTGGCCGCGCGCCGGGGCCGCCACGCTCATGCTGCTGGTCGGCCTGGGCGTCGTCGCCGGCATCGTCACGCTCGTCGTCGAGCAGTTCGCCGCCGGCTACGACGACCTCGCCTCGCAGGTCGGCGAGGGCCTGGACCAGATCCAGACCTTCGTCGTGGACAACTTCCCGGTGTCGCAGAACCAGCTCAACGACATCATCGCCAACGCGATCACCAGCGCCCAGGACGCCCTGGTGAACAACCGGGACACCCTCACCGCCGGTGCGCTGACCACCGCGGCCACCCTCGGCGAGGTGCTCACCGGCTTCGCGCTGGCCCTGTTCACGCTGTTCTTCCTGCTGATGGACGGCCGCGACATCTGGCTCTGGTTCGTCGGGCTGACCCCGGTCAACTCCGCGGCCTACGTCGACGAGGCCGCCCGCCGCGCGTGGCGGACGCTGATCTCCTACGTCCGGGCCACCGTCGCGGTCGCCGCGTTCGACGCCGTCTTCATCGGGATCGGGCTGACCCTGCTGGGCACCCCGCTGGTGGTGCCGCTGGCCGCGCTGGTCTTCCTCGGCGCCTTCATCCCGATCATCGGGTCGTTCCTGGCCGGATCGGTCGCGGTGCTGGTCACCCTGGTCGCGGTCGGGCCGGTCAAGGCGCTGATCGCGCTGGGCATCATCGTGCTGATCATGCAGCTGGAGGGCCACGTCCTGCAGCCGCTGCTGCTGGGCCGCGCGGTGTCGGTGCACCCGCTGGCCGTGGTGCTCGGCATCGCCGCCGGCCTGCTCATCGCCGGCATCTTCGGGGCGCTCATCGCCGTCCCGGTGATCGCCTGCGCCAACGTGGCCGGCACGTACCTGTCCCGGCGGCACCAGGGCCGGCGTCCCCCGGAGCCGGACACCCGCCGGCACCGCGCGGCGGTGGCCAACCGCAGGTAGGGCTCAGACGGTGATCCGGCCCTCCTGGGCGGCCAGGCCGATGTCGGTGCGCCAGTGCGCGTCGGCCAGCCCGACGCCGGCGACCCGCTCGTAGGCGATCCGGCGGGCGTCGGCCAGGTCGGTGCCGACCGCGGTCACCGCGAGGACCCGCCCGCCGGCGCTGTGCACGCTGCCGTCGGCGGCCAGCCGGGTGCCGGCGTGCAGCACGCCCTCGCCGTCGGCCCCGGTGATCGGCGAGCCCGTGCGCGGCAACTCCGGGTACCCCGGGGCGGCCACGACCACGGTCACCGCGGCGCCGGGTGACCACTCCAGCGGCGGGTGGTCGGCCAGGGTGCCGGTGGCGGCGGCCAGCAGCAGCCCGGCCAGCGGCGTGCGCAGCAGCGGCAGCACGACCTCGGTCTCCGGGTCGCCGAAGCGGGCGTTGAACTCCACCACCCGGGTGCCGCGAGAGGTCAGCGCCAACCCCGCGTAGAGCAGGCCGCTGAACGGCTCGCCGCGGCGGGCCATCTCGTCCACCGTCGGCTGCAGCACCGTCGCGAGCACCTCGTCGACCAGGCCGGCCGGCGCCCAGTCCAGCGGGGCGTAGGCGCCCATGCCGCCGGTGTTCGGGCCGCCGTCCCCGTCGTCGCGCCGCTTGTGGTCCTGGGCCGGGACCAGCGGCAGCACCGTCGTCCCGTCGGTGACGGCGAACAGCGAGACCTCCGGGCCGTCCAGGTACTCCTCGACGAGCACGGAGTGCCCGTCGGCGAGCACGGCCAGCCCGTGGGCCTCGGCGGCGGCGCGGTCGGTGGTGACGACGACGCCCTTGCCGGCGGCCAGGCCGTCGTCCTTGACCACGTACGGGCTGCCCGGGGCGTTGAGCTCGGCGACCTCGTCGAGGGCGGTGTGCAGCTCGGCCTGGCCGCCGACCGGCCAGGCCCGCGCGGTGGGGACGCCGGCCGCGGTCATCACGTGCTTGGCGAAGGCCTTGGAGCCCTCGATCTGCGCGGCCTGCGCACTGGGCCCGAAGCAGGCGATGCCGGCGTCGCGGACGGCGTCGGCCACGCCGGCGACCAGCGGCACCTCGGGTCCGACCACGACCAGGTCGGCTCGCCACGCCGTGGCCAGCGAGGCCACGTCGGCGGGCTCGGCGGCGGCGACCGGGTGCGTCTCCGCGATCGCCGCGGTGCCCGCGTTGCCCGGGGCGCAGGCCAGGGCGGTGACCGCGGGGTCGTCGTGGAGGGCCACGCACAGGGCGTGCTCCCGGGCTCCGGATCCGATCACCAGCACGCGCATGGGGCTGGACGCTACCGGGGGCGGCGCGGCCGGTTCACCGTCTCTGCCCGGCCCCGCCGCGGCGGGCGGCACCGCGGTCGGCCCTGCGCTGCCTGGTCCGCTCCGCCTCGGCGCGCAGCCTGCGCCAGGCGCGGTACCGGGCGGGGTCCAGGCGGCCGTCGGCCAGCGCGGCGGCCAGGGCGCAGCCGGGTTCTCCGCCGTGGCCGCAGTCCCGGAACCGGCAGCCGGTGAGCAGCTCCGCGACGTCGGCGAACGCGGCGTCCAGGCCCTCGTCGTCGGCCAGCTCGAGCTCGCGCAGCCCGGGGGTGTCCACCAGCAGGGCGCCGCCGGGCAGCACGTGCAGCTCCGCGGCGGTCGTGGTGTGCCGGCCGCGGCCGTCGGCCCGGATCTCGTGGGTGGTCGCCCGCGCACCGCCGGCCAGCGCGTTCAGCAGGGTCGACTTGCCCGCGCCCGACGGCCCGACGACCGCGCAGGTGCTGCCGGGGGCCAGCCGGGCGCGCAGCTCCGCCAGCCCGTCGCCGGTCACCGCGCTGAGGGCGAGCACCGGCACGCCCACGGCGTCCTCGGCCACCCGGGCCACGGCGGCCGGCACGTCGTCGCACAGATCGGCCTTGGTGAGCACGAGGAGCGGGGTGGCCCCGCTGCCCCACGCCATGGCCAGGAAGCGCTCGATCCGGCGCACCCGGGCGTGCGCGACCAGGGTGTCCACGACCAGGACCGTGTCGAGGTTGGCGGCCAGCACCTGGGCGGCCGAGGTGCGGCCGGCCACGGTGCGGGTCAGCGCGCTGCGCCGCGGCAGGACCTCGGTGACCCGCTCGGCGGCCACGGCCACGGTCACCCAGTCGCCGACCGCCGGTGCCGCGTCGTCCCGGAGCCGCGGGTCCAGCGGCAGCCGCGCCCGGCCCTCCGCGGTCGCGACCGTGAGCAGACCCCGGTCCACCCGCACGACCCGGCCCAGCCGGGAGCCCGCCGGCGGGGTCGGCGCGGCGGTGCCCCAGGCCGGCACGGGAGGTCGCAGGACGGTCACACGGGGATGCTCCGCCGCGCCGGTCGTGGCTGTCGACCGGATTCCCGGACCCCTCCGGGGAGTGATGCTGCGCACACCAGGTGTACGGAACCCCTGTTCAGACCGAAGTACTGACATATCCAGGCGATTGTCAGCCGGTGTTCGCCATCAGGACACCTGGGGAGGGTGTTGTGGGCTCCATGCGCGAGACCGGTCTGCAGACCGTCCCCGGCACCACCCTCCGGGCGCCCCGGCGCCCGCCCGTCGTGATCGGCCACCGCGGTGCGGCCGCACACCGGCCGGAGCACACCCGCGCCGGCTACGAGCTCGCCGCCGACCTCGGCGCCGACCGCATCGAGCCCGACGTGGTCGTGAGCCGGGACGGCGCCCTCGTCGTCCGGCACGAGAACGAGCTGTCGCTGTCCACCGACGTCGCCGCCCGCCCCGAGTTCGCCGACCGCCGGCGCACCCAGGAGGTCGCCGACGAGGAGTGCACCGGCTGGTTCACCGAGGACTTCACCCTCGCCGAGCTGCGCACCCTGCGGGCGGTCGAGCGCTGGCCGCACCTGCGCCCGGGCAACACGCTCTTCGAGGGCACCGTGCTGACCCTCGGTGAGGTGGTCGAGCTCGCCCGCGCCCGCGGCATCGGGGTGCAGGCCGAGCTGAAGAACCCGAGCTGGTCGTCGTCCATCGGGCTGCCGCTGGCCGAGCTCGTCTGCGCCGAGGTGGGTGCCGCGCCCGACGTGGTGCTGCAGAGCTTCGACGCCGCCGGCATGCGCGAGGTGCGCACCCGGCTCGGGTCGGCCGACACCCTGGTGCAGCTGATCGGCGACGAGGCCCACCACGACCACCAGGTGACGCTGGTCGGGCTGCGCGAGATCAGCACCTACGCCGCCGGGATCGGCCCCTCCAAGCACCGCATCCTGCTCCGCGACGAGCGGGCCATGATGATCGGCGTCTCCGACCTGGTCGCGCAGGCGCACCGGGCCGGCCTGACCGTCGCCCCGTTCACCGTCCGGGCGGAGAACGCCTTCCTGCCCGCCCACCTGCGCCGCGGCACCGACCCGGCCGGCCTGGGCGAGGCCGGCACCGAGGCCCGCCTGCTGCTGGCCCTGGGCGTGGACGGGCTGATCACCGACAACCCGGAGATCGCCGTCCGCGAGCGCGCCGCCCTGGCCGCCCCCGCCCTCGCCCCCGTCCGCCCCCGCGAGTAGCCCCCGCGGCGTGGATCAGCTGGGTTCACCACCGTGCGTCCTGGCTCACCGGCGTCGGTGAGCCAGGACGGACGTGGATCAGCTGAGCTGATCCACGCCGAGCTCAGTCCAGGAGGTCGTGGATGAGGACGTTCTCGTCGCGGCCGGGGCCGACGCCGATGACGCTCACCCGGGCGCCCGAGAGCTCCTCGATCCGCCGCACGTAGGCCTGCGCGTTGGCGGGCAGCTCGTCGAAGGTGCGGCAGTGGGTGATGTCCTCGAACCAGCCCGGCATCTCCTCGTACACCGGCTTCGCGTGGTGGAAGTCGGTCTGGGTCATCGGCATCTCGTCGTGCCGGACGCCGTCGACCTCGTAGGCCACGCAGATCGGCACCGTGTCCAGGCCCGACAGCACGTCGAGCTTGGTGAGGAAGTAGTCGGTGATCCCGTTGACCCGGCTGGCGTAGCGGGCGATGACGGCGTCGAACCAGCCGCAGCGGCGGTCCCGGCCGGTGGTCACGCCGACCTCGCCGCCCTGCTTGCGCAGGTACTCCCCGTTGGCGTCGAAGAGCTCCGTGGGGAACGGGCCCGAGCCGACGCGGGTCGTATAGGCCTTGAGGATCCCGACGACGCGCTCGATCCGGGTGGGCCCGATGCCCGAGCCGGCCGAGGCGCCACCGGCGGTCGGCGAGGACGACGTCACGAACGGGTAGGTGCCGTGGTCGACGTCCAGCAGCGTGCCCTGCGAGCCCTCCAGGAGGACCCACTCGTCCCGGTCGAGGGCGTTGCCCAGCAGCAGGCGGGTGTCGGTGATCCGGTGCTTGAGGACCTCGGCGTAGCCGGCGTACTCCTCCACGACCTCGTCGACGTCGATCGCCTTGCGGTTGTAGACCTTGACCAGGATCTGGTTCTTCTCCCGGAGCACGGCCTCGAGCTTGTCCCGCAGGATGCCCAGGTCCAGCAGGTCCTGCGCGCGGATGCCGACGCGGGCGACCTTGTCGCCGTAGGCCGGGCCGATCCCGCGGCCGGTGGTGCCGATCTTGGCCTTGCCGAGGAAGCGCTCGGTGACCCGGTCCAGGGCACGGTGGTGCGGCATGATCAGGTGCGCGTCGCTGGAGATGACCAGCCGCGAGGTGTCCACCCCGCGCTCCTCCAGGCCGGCCAGCTCGCCGATGAGCACCTGCGGGTCGACGACGACGCCGTTGCCGATCACCGGCGTGCAGCCCGGCGTCAGGATCCCCGAGGGGATCAGGTGCAGCGCGTACCGCTCGCCGTCCGGGGTGATCACGGTGTGCCCGGCGTTGTTGCCGCCCTGGTAGCGCACGACGTAGGGGACGCGGCCGCCGAGGATGTCGGTGGCCTTCCCCTTGCCCTCGTCGCCCCACTGGGCACCGATCAGCACGACAGCCGGCATCGGGTGGTTCTCCTTCGTCGAACGGGCCCCGGAGACTCCCGGCTGGCAGGTGGCAGGGTACTGCCGTGAGCGTCTCGCGGTTCGACCTGCGGGGGCTGGCCCCCGGTCAGGGCCCCTCCCGCCGGCACGTCGCGTCCGTCGTGGACGGGGTCGACGGCGCCGTGGTCGTGCAGGGACCGGTGCCCGCGCTGGCCGCCGTCCTGGCCCGGTTGTGGAAGACCGACCGGCTGCCCGCGGTGGCCGTGGGCTGGGAACCGGTGGACGGCGACGCCGACTGCCGCGGGCTGGCCCGCGCCCTGGGCCTGGGCGACGGCGCACCCCGCGAGCTGCCGCTGGTCCGCGACGACCACGGCGGGGTGCTGCTGCACCACGGCCGGATCGAGGCGGCCGGCGGGTCGGCGCTGCGCAAGCGGTTCGGCGCCCAGGCCCACCACGACGACGCCCGGGTCGCCGACGGCCCGGTCACCCGGATCGAGGCCCGTCCGAGGTGGGACGCCGACGAGCTGTCCGTCGCCGTCGTCACCGTCCCGATGCGCCCGGCCCGGCGGACGACGGGCCGCGCGCTGCAGGTGGCCTGCGACCCGGCGCGGGTGCTCCGGGACGGCGTGGCCCTGGACCGCGAGGTGCAGCGCTGGACCTGGTACGCCGACGACCGGGTCCGCTGGCGGCTGCAGCCCTGACCCCTCCGGGGGGAGACCCCCTCCAGCCGACGGCCCGGCGCGCCGACGACACCGGTGCACCCCCGAATCCGTTGGAAGGTCCACCGTGTCCCGCTGCGCCACCTGCCTGTGCACCGCCCCGACGACCGCCTGCGACACCCGCCGGGCCCTCTTCGCCTCCCGGGTGAGCCACAGCCTGGCGACGGTGCGCTCGGTCGCCCGCCGCCAGGGCGTCGTCCTGCGTCCCCTGGCCCCCGGCCTGCTCGAGGCCGAGGGCGACGACCTGCCCGCCCTGGTCACCGAGGTCGCGGCCGCGCTGTCGTCGGTGGAGTCCGCCGAGGTGCGCTGCCTGCTGACCGGCGCCACCGGCAGCGGGCCCGACCTGCTGGTGCAGGCGCTGACCGCCCCCAGCCTCGCCGCCGCGGCCGCCCGGCTGCGGCACGCCGACCTCGTCCCCCTCTTCGCCGACGAGGAGGCCCGCTTCCACGCCGAGTACCAGCCCATCGTGCGGATGGACGACGGCGGCGTGGTCGGCCACGAGGCGCTGCTGCGGGCCACCGGCGTCGACGGCGCGCGGATCATGCCCGACCAGCTCTTCCCGGCCGCCGAGGAGGCCGGCTGGACGCACGTGCTGGACCGGGTCGGGCGCACCACCGCGATCCGGGACGCCGGCCCCTGGCTGGCCGAGGACCTGCTTTTCATCAACTTCGTGCCGACGTCGATCTACCGCCCCGAGGTCTGCCTGCAGACCACCGAGCGCGCCGCCGAGAAGGCCGGTCTGCGGCTGGACCAGCTGGTCTTCGAGGTCACCGAGGGCCACGTGGTGGACGACGTCGACCACCTGGCCCGGGTGTTCGAGCACTACCGCAGCCGCGGCTGCCGGGTGGCGCTGGACGACCTGGGCTCGGGCTGGTCCTCCCTGGCGCTGCTGGTCCGCCTGAAGCCCGACATCGTGAAGCTGGAGCGGGCGATCGTGCAGTCGCTGCCCGAGCCGGCCGCCGTCGCCGTGGTGTCGGCGGTCGTGGACATCACCCACTCCTACGGCGGCCTGGTGCTCGCCGAGGGCGTGGAGACCGAGGAGCAGGCCCGGGTCGCCCGCGAGCTGGGCGCCGACCTGGGGCAGGGCTGGCTGTGGGGCCGGCCGGTCCGACCGACCACCGCCGTCGCCGCCGTCCCGACCCGGGCCCTGCCCGGCACCGCGCCGGACCCGTCGTGGCCCGACGCCGCCGTCGCGCTCGACCCGCGGGCCGAGCAGCCGCAGGAGCCGGCGCGCCCCGCCGACCGGGACCTGCTGGCCCGCGCGGTCGGGCTGACCGGGAGCTCGGTGGTCGTCGTCGACGCCCTGGCCCCGGACATGCCGATCGTCTACGTCAACGACGCGTTCGCCGAGGTCACCGGGTACCCGGCCGAGGACTCGGTGGGCCGCAACTGCCGGTTCCTGCAGGGGCCGGAGACCGACCGCGCCGCGCTGGACGAGCTCGCCGCCGCGCTGCGCGCCGGGCAGCCGCACCGGACGACGCTGCTCAACGTCCGCCGCGACGGCACCACCTGGTGGAACGAGCTGCACCTGTCCCCGCTGCGCGACGCCGGCGGCCAGGTCACCCACTTCGTCGGCTTCCAGCACGACGTCAGCGACCGGGTGGCCGCCGAGGAGGCGCTGCGCGAGCGGGCCGGCACCGACCCGCTGACCGGCACGCTCAACCGCACCGCGCTGCTGAGCGAGCTGGACCGCCAGGTCCGGTCCCCCGGCGCCGGGCCCGTGGTCCTGTTCGTCGACCTCGACGGCTTCAAGCGGGTCAACGACCGGTTCGGCCACACCGTCGGCGACCTCGCGCTCGGCGCGGTCGCCGACCGGCTCCGCTCGGTGGTCCGCGGCGGTGACCTGCTCGCCCGGCTCGGCGGCGACGAGTTCGTCCTCGTGCTCGGCGAGGTCGACGTCCCCGCGGACGACGACGGGCCGTCCTCCGCGCTGGCCGGCGCCCTGGCCGCCGCGCACCGGGTGGCCGCCGACGTCGAGCGCGTGCTGGCGGTGCCGGTCGAGCTCCCCGGGGGGCCGGTGACCATCGGCGCCTCGGTCGGCGTCGCGGTCCACCCGGCCGACGGCGAGACCCCGGCCGACCTGCTGCGCGCCGCCGACCTGCAGATGTACCGGGCCAAGGCGCGCCGGGCGCACGCCCGGGCGACGGCGGACCGGCCGGTCTAGCGGTCGGTGCCGTCCACCGGGGCGAGGACCGGCGCCAGCGGGGTGGCCGTCGTCGCCCCGGCGGCGCGCAACGCGGACCGCCCCGGGCCGAGCAGCACCACGCCGAGCAGCAGCCCGACGCCGCCGAGCACCAGGATCGGCACGCCACCGCGCAGCGCGTCCCCGCTGACCAGCGCCAGCACGGTCGGGACGACGAAGCCCGCGTAGACCGGCAGGTAGAACGCGCTGAGCAACGCCCCGCGCCGGTCCGGCGGGGCGACCCGGTCGCAGACCGCCACGCCCGAGGTCATCCCCAGGCCCTCCCCCAGGCCGATCAGCAGGCAGGCGGGGAGCACCCACGGCCACCCGCCCGGCTGCACGGCCAGGTAGCCCAGCCCGCAGCCACCGGCGGCGAGGCCGGCGGCCAGCGGGCCCGCGCGCACCGGTCCCAGCCGGGTCGCCAGCGGGGTGACCAGCGCGGCGCTGCCCTGCACCAGCAGGGCCGAGACCCCGACCAGGGCGAACACCGCGCCGAAGCCGGCCGCGGCCACCAGCAGCGGGAAGACCGTCAACGACAGGACGGCGTAGGTGTAGACGGTGAGCCCGACCGGCAGCAGGTAGGCCCAGAACGCCCGGCGGGCCACCGGCGGCACCCCGAGCGCCAGCCGGCCGGGACGGCGGTCGGTCATCGTCTCGGGCACCCCGCGCAGCCCGACCAGGCCGACCAGCAGCAGCACCGCCGAGGGCGCGAGCGCCACCAGCTGGGGAGCCGGACCCCACTGCACCAGGAAGCCCGCGACCAGCGGCCCGGCTGCGAACCCCGACGCCATCACCGCGCTGGCCACCGCCGCCGCGCGCCGCACCCGGGCGGGACCGGCGTCGTCGTCGGAGGCGGACAGCTCCCGCAGCCAGACCGTGCCGACGGTGAACACCGCACCGCTGGCCAGCCCCTGGGCGATCCGGCCCACCACCAGGAACGTCACGCCGCCGACGTCGGCGGCCACCAGCACCAGCGTGCAGACCAGGGCGGCCAGGACACCGCCGAGCACCACCCGGCGACGGCCGTCGCGGTCCGACAGCGGGCCGGCCAGCAGCAGCGAGGGCACCAGGCCCGCGGCGTAGGCGGCGAAGAACAGCGTGAGGGTCAGCGCACCGAGGTCCAGGACGTCGGCGTAGCGCAGCAGGAGGGGGGACGGCGACTGGGTGCTGACCGCGGTGGCGAACAGCGCGACCAGCAGCCGGCGACGGTGCCGGGCGGGGTCCACCCCCGCACCGTAGGGCCGCGGGGCACCACCGCGGGGGGTCGTGGGGGAGACTGGTGCTCCCGCCCCCGTAGGAGGCCCCCCTGTCGCGCTCCACCCCTGGTCCGTCCCGGTGAGCACCGCCCAGCGCCCGGTCTTCGGGGCGCCCGCGCGCCGGCCGCCCTCGCGCGGCCGCCGGATGCTCACCCGGCCCAGCACGCCCGCGCTGATCGGGGTCGTGGTGGCGCTGGTGGTCTTCGGCGCGCAGGCCCCGCAGCTGCTGGGCACCGGGGGGCTCGCCTCGCTGCTGGACGCCACCGCCCTGATCGGCATCGGCGCCGTGGCGGTCACGCTGCTGCTGGTCGCCGGGCAGTTCGACGTCTCCATCGGCGTGCTCGCGGTGGCCAGCAGCGTGGTCGCCGCGCTGCTGATCTCCGAGGCCGGATGGGGGGTGTGGCCCGCGCTGGCGGTGTCGCTGCTGGCCGCGCTGGCCGTCGGCGCGGTCAACGGGGCACTCGTGGTGTTCACCGGGCTGCCCAGCTTCCTGGTCACCCTGGCCACCTTCCTGGTGCTGCAGGGCGGCACGCTCGTGGTGGCGCAGTCGGTGGCCGGCACCTCCCTGGTCGACCAGGTCGAGGGCGGCACCGGCTGGGCGTCGGCCGAGGTGGTGTTCGGCTCCGGGCTGCTGGTCGGCGACGGCCGGTTCCGGGTGTCGATCGTGTGGTGGCTGCTCGCGGTCGGCCTCACCAGCTGGCTGCTGCGCCGCACCCGGTTCGGCAACGCCGTCTACGCCCTGGGCGGGTCCCGGCGGGCGGCCCGCGAGCTCGGCGTGCCGACCGCCTGGACCACCGTGGCGCTGTACCTGGTCACCGCCACCGCGGCCTGGCTCCTGGGCACGCTGGCCCTGGTCCGGCAGTCCGGCGTGCCGGTGACGCCGGAGTTCGGCAACGAGATCGAGTACATCGTGGTGGCCGTCATCGGCGGCTGCCTGCTCGGCGGCGGGTACGGCTCGGCGGTCGGCGCGGCCGCCGGCGCCCTGCTCTACGGCACCGTCCGGACCGGCATCGGGGTGGCCGGGTGGGACCCGCGGTCCTTCCAGGTCGTGCTCGGCGTGCTGCTGGTGGTGGCCCTGCTGGCCAACGGCGTGGCCCGCCGCCGGCTGGTCGCGGTGCCGCGGTCGTGACCGGTCCCGAGCGGGTGGGCGCCGTCGAGGGCCAGGAGCCGCTGCCCTTCCCCGACTCCCCCGGCGGCCTGCCCCCGGTGCCCGGCGCCCCGGTGCTGGAGCTGCGCGGGGTGACCGTGCGCTACGGCAGCGTGCCGGCGCTGGACCGGGTCTCCCTGCGGATGCACCCCGGCACGGTCACCTGCTTGCTGGGCGAGAACGGCGCCGGCAAGTCCACGGTGGTCCAGGTGGTGTCCGGGGTCCGCCGGCACGACGAGGGCGAGCTGCTGGTCGACGGCCGGCCGGTGCGCTTCCGCCGTCCCCGGCAGGCCCGGTCCCGCGGCATCGCCACCATCTGGCAGGACCTGGCCGTCATCCCGCTGATGACCGTCTGGCGCAACTTCTGGCTCGGCGACGAGCCCACCCGCGGCATCTGGCCGTTCCGCCGGATCGACGTGGACGTCGCCCGGGACGGCGCGGCCCGCGCGCTGGCCCGGGTCGGGCTGCCGGGGCTCAACGTCAACCAGCCCGCGGCCTCCCTCGCGCCGGGCCAGCGGCACAGCCTGGCCGTGGCCCGGGCCCTGCACTTCGGGGCCAAGGTGCTGGTGGTCGACGAGCCCGCGGCACCGCTGACCGTCGCGCAGCACGCGCTGGTGCTGCGCACCGTCGTCGGCGCCCGGGACGCCGGCCTGGCCGTGCTGTTCGTGACCTCGACGCCGGCCTACGCGCACCTGGTCGGCGACCGGTTCGTGCTGCTGGCCGGCGGCCGGGTGGCCGCCGACCTCACCCGGGAGGACGTCGACGTCGACGGCCTGACCCGGCTGGTGAGCGGCGGCGAGGCCCTGGCGACCCTGACCGCCGAGCTCCGCCGCCGCCCCGACCCCCTGGTGACGTGATGGAACGGCCCCGGCGCAGGGGCCCGCCGCGAGGTCACGAGTGGTGGGGGGCGCCGGGGTCCTTCTGCTTCGCGATCGCCAGCCAGGTGTCGACGACGGTGTCCGGGTTCAGCGACATCGACTCGATGCCCTGCTCGACCAGCCACTGGGCGAGGTCCGGGTGGTCGCTGGGGCCCTGGCCGCAGATGCCGACGTACTTGCCGCGGGCCAGGCAGGCCTTGATCGCCATCTCCAGCACCGCGAGCACGGCCGGGTTGCGCTCGTCGAAGGTGGCCGCGACCAGGCTGGAGTCCCGGTCCAGGCCGAGCACCAGCTGGGTCATGTCGTTGGAGCCGATGGAGAACCCGTCGACGTGGTCGAGGAAGGCGTCGGCGAGCAGCGCGTTCGAGGGCAGCTCGCACATCATCACCACCGACAGGTCGTTCTCCCCGCGGACCAGCCCGTGCGAGGCCAGCAGCTCCACCACGCCCTCGATCTCGGCGACGGTGCGCACGAACGGGATCATGATCTTGACGTTGGTCAGGCCCATCTCGTCGCGCACGTGCTTGAGCGCCGCGCACTCCATCGCGAAGCACTCGGCGAAGTCCGCCGACAGGTACCGGGAGGCGCCCCGGTAGCCCAGCATCGGGTTCTCCTCGTGCGGCTCGTAGGCCTCGCCGCCGAGCAGGTTGGCGTACTCGTTGGACTTGAAGTCGCTCATCCGCACGATCACCGGCTCGGGCGCGAAGGCCGCGGCGATCATCGAGATGCCCTCGGCGACCCGCTGCACGAAGTAGTCCCGCGGGCTGGGGTAGGCCGCGATCTGCTCGGCGACCTCCTCGCGCAGCCGGCCCTCGAGGGAGTCGAAGTCCAGCAGGGCGCGGGGGTGGATGCCGATCTGCCGGTTGATGATGAACTCCAGGCGGGCCAGGCCCACGCCCTTGTGCGGCAGCCGGGAGAACGCGAAGGCCTGCTCCGGCGTCCCGACGTTCATCATGATCTTGGTGGCGATCTCCGGCATCGCGTCCAGCCGGGTCTCCTCCACCTCGAAGTCGACCAGGCCCTCGTAGACGTTGCCGACGTCGCCCTCGGCGCAGGAGACGGTGACCTCCTGGCCGTCGGCGAGGGTCTTCGTGGCGTCGCCGGTGCCGACCACGGCCGGGATGCCGAGCTCGCGGGCGATGATCGCGGCGTGGCAGGTGCGCCCGCCGCGGTTGGTCACGATCGCCGAGGCACGCTTCATGATCGGCTCCCAGTCGGGGTCGGTCATGTCCGCGACCAGCACGTCCCCGCGGGCGAAGTCGGCCATCTGGTCGATGTCGGAGAGCACCTTCACCGCGCCGGCGCCGATCTTCTGCCCGATCGCCCGGCCCTCCACGACCACCGAGCCGGTCCCGGTGAGCTTGTAGCGCTCCAGGGAGCTGCCGGTGCGGGAGACCACCGTCTCGGGGCGGGCCTGCAGCACGTACAGCTCGCCGTCCAGGCCGTCCTTGCCCCACTCGATGTCCATCGGGCGGCCGTAGTGCTCCTCGATGGTCACCGCGTAGCGGGCCAGGGTCAGCACCTCGTCGTCGGTGAGCGAGAGCTTCCGGCGCTCGGCGTCGTCGACGTCCACGAACTCCGTCGTCCGGCCGACGGTGGCGTCGTCGGTGTAGACCATCTTGGTCGCCTTGGCGCCCACGCCCCGCTTGAGGACGGCGGCCTTGCCGGCCTTCAGCGCGGGCTTGTAGACGTAGAACTCGTCGGGGTTGACCGCGCCCTGCACGACGCCCTCGCCCAGGCCGTAGGCGCTGGTGATGAACACGGCGTCGGGGAAGCCGGACTCGGTGTCCATGGTGAACATGACGCCCGACGAGCCGATGTCCGAGCGGACCATGCGCTGCACGCCGGCGCTGAGCGCCACCGCGTCGTGGTCGAAGCCGTGGTGCACCCGGTAGGCGATCGCCCGGTCGTTGTAGAGGCTGGCGTACACCTCGCGGATCGCGGTCAGGATCGAGTCGATCCCGCGCACGTTGAGGAAGGTCTCCTGCTGCCCGGCGAAGCTCGCGTCGGGGAGGTCCTCGGCGGTCGCGCTGGACCGGACGGCGAAGGACAGCTCCTGGTCCACGGCGAGCTGCTCGTAGGCCGTGCGGATGTCGGCCTCGAGCTGCTCGGGGAAGGGCTGGTCGACCATCCAGCCGCGGATCTCCGTGCCCGCCGCGGACAGCGCGCGGACGTCGTCGACGTCCAGGGAGCCCAGCTTCTCGGTGATCCGCTCGGCCAGCCCGGTGTCGCCGAGGAAGGAGCGGTAGGCCGACGAGGTGGTGGCGAAGCCGTCGGGCACCTTGACCCCGGCGTCGGCCAGGTTGGAGATCATCTCGCCCAGCGAGGAGTTCTTGCCCCCGACCTCCTCCAGGTCACCCATGCCCAGGTCGGCGAACCAGCGGACGTTCTCGGTGCTCATGGGGTTCCTCTCCTCGGGGCGGTGCCCTGCCGGCGGCGCAGCTTGGCCAGGGTCTGGATGACCACCGCGGCGATCTCCTCGACGGAGGCCGCCGAGGTGTCCACGGTGGGGAGCTTGTGCCGGTCGTACATCGCGATGGCCTGCCGCAGCTCGTAGCGGCACTGCTCCTCCGACGCGTACCGGGAGTTCGGACGGCGCTCCTGGCGCACCCGGGACAACCGGGTGACCGTCGTGGTCAGCCCGAAGCACTTGGCGGCGTGGTCGCGGACCGGGCGGGGCAGGTCGGTGGACTCCAGGTCCTCGTCGACCAGCGGGTAGTTGGCCACGAAGAGCCCGTGCTGCAGCGCCAGGTACATCGCGGTCGGGGTCTTCCCGCAGCGCGAGGGCGCCAGCAGGATCACGTCGGCCCGCTCGATGGCCCGGAAGGTCTGCCCGTCGTCGTGCTCGATGGCGAACTCGACCGCGGCCATCCGGTCGTTGTACCGACGGACGTCGCCGACCCCGTGCAGCCGCCGGGCCTCGCGCACGCCCGGGGCACCGAGCAGGGACTCGACCCGGTCCATGTGCATGCCGAAGAAGTCGATGATCGGCACCCGGCTGGTCAGCAGCACGTCGCGGACCTCGGTGTCCGCGGCCGTGGTGAACGCCAGCGGCATGACCGGCCCCTGCGCCGCCTCGTCCAGCTTGGCCACCACGTCGCGGGCCATCTCGACGCTGGAGATGAACGGGATCAGCTCGGTCTCGAACACCAGGTCCGGGAACTGCAGCAGCAGCGCGCGGCCCATCAGCTCCGCGCTGATGCCGGTGCTGTCGGACAGGAAGAAGACCGGGACGGCGGGAGGGCCGTCCCCTGCAGGTGGAGCCACGCTGCTCACCGTCGGATCGTGCCACGCGCCACCCCCACCCCGCGCGAGACCCGGATCACGGTCCGCCCGCGCCCGCCGACCGCCCCTCCCCCGCAGACTCACGCCGTCCAGGGATCCTGTGCCCCTGCAGGGCGGGAAGATCCCTGGACGGCGTGATCCTGCGCCGGGGGTCAGCTCGCCCGACGGACGCGACGGGGCTCGTGGGTCACCGTGAACCGTCGAGGTCCGGGCAGCGGGTGCGCGAGCATGGCCTCCAGCCGGGCCACCGCGGCGGCCCAGGCGGCATCGGACCGCAGGTCCTCCTCCGCCACCCGCCAGAACCGCACCCCGGCCGCGCCCGCCACCTCGGCCCGGCGCTTCTCCTCCCAGTGCTTCTGCTCGGTGGTCAGCCCGCCCCAGGGCTCGCGGTACTTGACCCGCCCGTCGCACTCCATGACCACCGCGGCGTCGGCCCACCACCCGTCGGCCTCGATCGCCCGGCCGTCGACCCGGATCGTCACCAGCAACTCCGGCTCGACGATCCCCGAGGCGAGCAGCCGGAGCCGCACCCTCGTCTCCAGCGGTGACTCCACGCCGGCCCGGCACAGCTCCGCGACGCACCGGGCCGCGGCGGCGCCGCGCCAGCCCTGCATCCCGGCGACCACGGCCGCCAGGTCGGCCGACGGCAGCCGGTCGTCCCAGCGGGCGGCGTCGGCGATGACCATCGCGTGGTCGAACCGCTCCAGGCGGGCGCAGTCGGCGACCGTCCGGGCGAGCGAGGTCACCGGCAGACCGTCGTGCTCGGTCGCCGCGTCCGGGGGCATCGGGGCCATGGACATGCGGAACCCCGGTCCGCGCATCGTCTGCGTCGGGTCCAGCAGCGTGACCTCGGGATCGGGGCCGGCTGGGAGCGGCAGTCCCCACACCACCGCCGCGCTGAGCCCGCCGACGACGGCGCTGTCCCGACCGAGGGTCAGCAGCACCGCGCGACAGGCGATGACGTGCCGCCGGTGCCGGGACCGGGCGGCCGCGAGGTCGGCGGCCGCGATGTAGGCGCCTCGACGGAGGCGGACCCACTCGCCGCGGGCCACCCGGGTCCGGATCTCCTGGTCGCTGATCCCCGCCCGCTGCAGGTCCCGGCGGGTGACGACGCCGTGCTGGCGGTCGGCGGCGGCGCGGACGAGGGGGTGCACGCCCGGGATCGTGACCCGGAGTGCGCCGCCCGCCCAGCCCCGTCGGCGGCCCTGTGGACAACCGGTCCGTCACCCGGCCGCAGACTCACGCCGTCCGGGGATCCTGTGCCCCTGCAGGGCAGGAAGATCCCTGGACGGCGTGAGTCTGGTGCGACTAAGGCGCGAGGGTGGGGTCGCAGTCCCGCAGGAGCTCGGTCAGGCGCTGGGTCTCGGCGGTCTCGCCGATCGCCTCGCTGGCCTTGGCCAGCTCGGTCACGCAGCGGAGGAAGCCCTGGTTGGGGGCGTGCCGCCACGGCACGGGGCCGAAGCCCTTCCAGCCGTTGCGGCGCAGGGCGTCCAGGCCGCGGTGGTAGCCGGTGCGGGCGTAGGCGTAGGCCTCGATGGTCCGGCCGCCGGCCAGCGCCTCCTCGGCCAGCGCGGCCCAGGCGGCGCTCACCGTCGGGTGCGCCGCGGCGACCTCGGCGGCCGGGGTGCCGGCGGCCAGCGCGGCGCTGGCCTCGGGGGTCTCGGGCAGCAACGTCTCGGGCGGGGGGCCCATCAGGTCCCGGTGCGCGTGGGTCATGCCTGGGACTTCCCCGCCGACAGGAGGTCCTCGCACGCGGTCTGCACGCGGGCGGCCATGCCGAGCTCGGCGGCCTTCATGTAGGTGCGCGGGTCGTAGAACTTCTTGTTGCCGACGTCGCCGTCCACCTTGAGCACCCCGTCGTAGTTGGCGAGCATGTGCCCGGCGATCGGCCGGGTGAAGGCGTACTGGGTGTCGGTGTCGACGTTCATCTTCACCACGCCGTAGCTCAGCGCCTCGCGGATCTCCTCCTGCGAGGAGCCCGAGCCGCCGTGGAAGACCAGGTTGAACGGCTTGCTGCCGGCCTCGAGGCCCAGCTCGGCCACGACGACCTCCTGGCCCTCCTTGAGGATCTCCGGGCGCAGCTGCACGTTGCCGGGCTTGTAGACCCCGTGCACGTTGCCGAAGGTGGCGGCCAGCAGGTAGACGCCCTTCTCGCCCAGGCCCAGGGTCTTCGCGGTCTGCACGAAGTCGCCGGGGGCGGTGTAGAGCTTGTCGTTGATGTCGTGGGAGACGCCGTCCTCCTCGCCGCCGACGACGCCGATCTCCAGCTCCAGCACGATCTTCGCCGCGGAGGTCTTGGCGATCAGCTCCTCGGCGATGGACAGGTTCTCGTCCAGGTCGATCGCCGAGCCGTCCCACATGTGCGACTGGAACAGCGGGTTCTCCCCGCGGTCCACCCGCTCCTGGGAGATCGCGATGAGCGGCCGGACGTAGGTGTCCAGCTTCTCCTTCTGGCAGTGGTCGGTGTGCAGCGCGACCTGGACCGGGTACTGCTTGGCGACGACGTGGGCGTACTCGGCCAGCGCGGTGGCGCCGACGACCATGTCCTTGACCCGGGTGCCGGAGATGAACTCCGCACCGCCGGTGGAGAACTGGATGATCCCGTCGCTGCCGGCCTCGGCGAACCCGCGCAGCGCGGCGTTGACCGTCTCCGAGGAGGTGCAGTTGATGGCCGGGTAGGCGAATCCGCCCTCCTTCGCCCGGCTGATCATGTCGGCGTAGACCTCGGGGGTCGCGATGGGCACGGTGACGCTCCGATCGAAGAGAGGACGAGCTGCTCGCGGGCCAGTATCCCGCCCGATGTGGGGACGACGACAGCGGGCGAGCGGTGCACCCGGCAGGATCGCTCTCCGTGAGCACCGCCCTCTCCCCCGCCCGACGGCAGCTGGTCCCGCTGGTGGGCTGGCTGATCACCCTGGCCGCCGCCCTGCTGTCGATCCCGCTGACCGGCGACACCGTCTGGGCCCGCGGCGTCATGGACGGCGGCTCCGAGGTGACCGCGACCCAGGGCGTGCTGGTCGCGGTCGCCGGCTACGAGGCGACGGTGATCCTGGCCTTCGCCGGGCTGGGTGCCGCCGTCTTCTTCGGCCTGGCCGCAGCGCCCTGGTCCCGGGCGACCCGCTGGGCCCTGACGACGGTCGTGGCGGCGGTGGTGCTCGCCGGGGTCGTGGCCACCCTCACCCAGGAGCAGGACGCCCCGTCCGGCGAGCTGATCGGCGCCCTCGTCATCTCGCTGGTCCCGGCGGCCCTGCTCCTGCTGCTGGCCTGGCGGCGGTGGCGCCTCACCAGCGCCGTCATCGCGCTCGTGGCCGTGGCCGTCGGGGTCCTCGCGCACGCGATCACGCTCGTCCGCCTGCTCACCTCGGCGGGCTCCCCCGCGCTCGGGGCCTGGGCGATGGGCGGGCTGCTGCTGGTGGCCCTGGGCGCCACCGGGTGGGTCGTCCGGTCGCTGGCCCGGGTCGACCCCGCTCGGGCAGGATCTGCCGCGTGACCAGCCCGTGGCCGCCCGCGCCGGCGCCCGGCACCGGTGCGCCGGGTCGGACGGGCGTGCTGGTCGGGTGGCTGCTCGTGCTGGTGACCGCCGTGGCGGCGTTCGCCGCCGCCGTCGCCCAGCTGCCGTGGGCGTCCGGGGAGCTGCTCAGCGCCCGGACGACGGACTTCAACGCCGGTGACCTGGTGAACCTCGGCGACGGCGCGCTCCCGTTCGCCGTCGTGGCCTCGGTCCTCGGCCTGGTGCTGGCCGCCTGGTTCGGGGTCGCCGCGGTGCCCGCCGGCCGGGTCGGGCGGATCGGGGTGACCGTCGGCGTCGCGGTGGTCGTGGGGGTGCTGATCGCTGCCGGCATCGCCGACGTCGACGAGTACTCGCCCCTGGGCGAGACCCTGCTCATCCTGCTCCTGGTAGCGGCGCTCCCGGCCGTCGTGCTGCTGGTCCTGGTCTGGCGGGGGGCCCGACGGGCCGCCGGGGTCACCGCGGCCGTCTTCGCCGGGCTCGCCCTGCTCGGCGCCGTGGTCGCCGCCCTCCAGCTCGTCGGGGGCACCGCGACGGTCGAGCCGGGCACCTGGGTGGCGGTGGTGCTCGCCCTCGCGGGCCTCGGCAGCGCCGTCCTGCTGGCCCGGTCGGCACCCCGGCGGGGCGTCAGCCCCGCTCGGGCCGGCTGACCACCCGGGCGGCCACCGACACCGCGTCGTAGGTCGGGGAGAACGGCGGGGCGTAGGAGATGTCGGCCCCGGCGAGCTCGTCGGCGGTCATCCCCGACCAGATCGCGGTGGCGAACACGTCGATCCGCTTGCCCGCACCCGACCCGCCGAGCACCTGCGCGCCCAGCAGCCGGCCGGAGCCCTGCTCGGCGATCAGCTTCACCGCGATGTCCTCGGCCCCCGGGTAGTACCCGGCCCGGGTCGTCGCCTCGACCGTGTCGTACCGGAAGGCGAAGCCGGCGGCCTCGGCCTGGGAGGTGCACAGCCCGGTCCGGCCGATCTCCAGGTCGCCCACCTTCGTGAGCGCGGTCCCCAGCACGCCGGCGAACCGGGCCGGCCGGCCGGCGATGACCGACCCGGCGACCCGGCCCTGCTTGTTGGCGTGGGTGCCCAGCGCGACGTGCGCGGGCTCCCCGGTGAGCCGGTGGTAGGTCTGCACGCAGTCGCCGGCGGCGAAGACGTTGTGGTGGGTGCGGCTGCGCATCGAGGCGTCGACGTCGATCCCGCCGGTCACGCCGATGCCGAGGCCGGCCTCGGCGGCCAGCCGCGACTCGGGCCCCATGCCCAGCCCGAGGACGACGACCCGCGCGTCGTAGGACCCCACGTCGGTGCGCACCCCGCACGCCGTGCCGTCCGCGTCGCGCAGCACCTCGCGCACCGCCTGGTCGGTCTGCACCGTCATCCCCTGGGCACGCATGGCGGTGCAGACCCGCTCGCCCATGTCGGCGTCCAGCAGCCCCATCGGCAGCGGGTCGGCCAGCACGACGGTGACGTCCAGCCCGCGGACCTGAAGCATCTCGGCCATCTCCAGGCCGATGTAGCCACCGCCCAGCACGACCGCCGGGGCGCCCGCGGGCAGGTCGGCGATCCACGCGCGCAGGGCCTCGCCGTCGTCCAGCCGGTGCACGCCGAACACCCCGGGGGCGTCGAGGCCCTCGATCGGCGGCCGGGTGGGCCGCCCGCCGGTGGCCACCAGGAGGGTGTCGTAGTCGAAGGTGCGGCCGTCGTCGCTGGTCACCCGGCCGGCGTCCAGGTCGATGCCGGCCGCCCGGGTCGCGGTGTGGACGACGAGCCCGCGCTCCCGGTGCTCGGCCGGGGTGCGGGCCACCAGGTCCTCCCGGGAACCGACCAGCCCGCCGACCCAGTAGGGGATGCCGCAGGCCGAGAAGGAGGTGTCGTGGCCCTGCTCGAGGACCACGATCTCCCGGTCCTCGTCCAGCCGGCGCGCCTGCGCCGCCGCGGACATCCCGCCCGCATCTCCCCCGATGACCACCAGCCGTTGTCTCGACACCGTGCCCAGGTGCCCCGGTTCAGCCCGCGCTGAACATCTTGCCCGGGTTGAGCAGTCCGTCCGGGTCCAGCGCGCGCTTGACCGACCGGTGCACGTCCAGCCCGACCGGGCCGATCTCGCGCTCCAGCCAGGCGGTCTTCAGGCTGCCCACCCCGTGCTCGCCGGTGATCGTGCCGCCCAGCGACAGGCCCAGCTCCAGCACGTCGTCGAAGGCGGCGAAGGCCCGGGCGCGGTGGTCGTCGTCGGTGGGGTCGAAGCACATCGTCGGGTGCATGTTGCCGTCGCCGGCGTGCCCGACCACCCCGATGACCAGGTCGCGGGCCCGGGCGATCGCGTCGCAGCCGTCGAGGAACGCGGCGATCCGCGACCGCGGGACGGCGACGTCGTCGATCAGCGTCGTGCCCAGCTGCTCCAGCGCGGGCAGCGCCATCCGGCGCGCGGCCAGCAGCAGGTCGCCCTCGGCCGCGTCGTCGGTGACGTGCACCAGGTCGCAGCCGGCGTCGCGGCAGAGCTGGGCCAGGACCTCCATCTCGGCCAGCGCGGCCTCGCCGCCGGCGTCGGACTGGGCGACCAGCAGCGCGTGCGCGTCGCGGTCCAGCCCGGCCTTCATCATGTCGTCGACCGCGCGGATGCAGGTGCGGTCCATGACCTCGAACAGGCTCGGCACCACCCCACAGCTGACGGCGGCCTCCACCACCTGCCCGGTCTGCGCGGTGGTGGAGAAGGTGGCGACCAGGGTGACCGGGGTCTGCGGGGCCGGGCGCAGCGACAGCGTGGCCTCGGTGATCACGCCCAGGGTGCCCTCGGAGCCGACGAACAGCTTGGCCAGGTCGTAGCCGGCCACGCCCTTGACCGTGCGCCGGCCGGTGCGCAGCACCCGGCCGTCGGCGAGCACGACCTCCAGGCCCAGCACGTAGTCGGTGGTCACGCCGTACTTCACGCAGCACAGGCCACCGGAGTTGTTGGCCAGGTTGCCGCCGATCGTGCACCAGTCGTAGGAGCTGGGGTCCGGTGGGTAGAACAGCCCGTGCCGGGCCACCTCGTCGCGCAGCGCCTTGTTCACCACCCCGGGCTGGACGACGGCCAGCCGGTCGGCGGTCGACACCTCGAGGACGGCGTCCATCCGGGTCATCACCAGGGTGATCGCACCGTCGACCGCGTTCGCGGCACCGGCCAGCCCGGAGCCCGCGCCCCGCGGCACGACGGGCACGCCGTGCGCGGAGGCGATCGTCATCACCGCCGACACCTCGGCGGTGGTGCGCGGCAGCACGACCGCGGCCGGGACACCGGACAGCGCCAGCATCGCCTGGTCGCGGGCGTAGGAGGCGGTCACGTCGGGGTCGGTCAGCACGCTGCCGGCGCCCAGGGCCGCGGTGAGCTCGGCCAGCCACGCCGGGGTGGGCGCGGTCGGCGACGTCGTCGTCGCTGTGGTGGCGGTCACCTCCTCACCGTACGACCTGGCACCGACACGCCCGCCGTCGTCCAGGGAACCCACAGCCGGCGCACGTACGGTCCCGCCCCGTGAGCTCCTTCCTGGACCCCGAGCACCTGGTCAACACCTTCGGCCTCATCGGGCTGGTGGTGATCCTGTTCGCCGAGTGCGGGCTGCTCGTCGGGTTCTTCCTGCCCGGGGACTCGCTGCTGTTCACCGCCGGGCTGCTGGTCGCCGGCGGGGTGTTCACCGTGCCGCTGTGGGTGCTGCTGGTCGCGCTGCCGCTGGCCGCGATCGCCGGCAACCTGGTCGGCTACTGGATCGGCCGGCGGCTCGGGCCGGCGGTGTTCAGCCGCCCGGACAGCCGGCTGTTCAAGGCCGAGTACGTGCACAAGTCGCAGGCCTTCTTCGACCGCAACGGCAGCCGGACGATCCTGCTGGCCCGCTTCGTGCCGATCATCCGGACCTTCGCGACCGTCATGGCCGGCGCGTCGCTCATGGACTTCCGCCGCTACGCGGTGTGGTCGGTGATCGGCGGCGTGCTGTGGGCCGGCGGCGTGACGCTGCTGGGCTACTGGCTGGGCCAGGTCACCGTCGTCCGGGAGCACGTCGAGCTGTTCATCCTGGGCATCGTCGCGCTGTCGCTGGTCCCGGTCGTGATCGAGGTCGTCCGCAACCGGCGAGCCGGCTCGGCGGCCTAGGCCAGGCCCAGGTCCGAGAGGTCGAAGGCGGCGCGGTACTCGTAGCCGGCGGCCTCGACCGCCGCGCGGGCACCGCGGTCGACGATCACCGCGACCGCCACCACCTCCGCGCCGGCCTCGGTCAACGCCTCCGCCGCGGTCAGCGGGCTGCCGCCGGTGGTCGAGACGTCCTCCACGACCAGCACCGCGCGCCCGGCGACGTCCGGGCCCTCGATCCGCCGCTGCAGCCCGTGCGCCTTGCCCTGCTTGCGCACCACGCAGGCGTCCAGGAAGCCCTGGCCCTCGGCGGCCGCGTGCAGCATCGCCGTGGCCACCGGGTCGGCGCCCAGCGTGAGCCCGCCGACGACGTCGTAGCGGAGGTCCGCGGTCAGCTGGCGCATCACCCGTCCGACCAGCGGTGCGCCCTCGTGGTGCAGCGTCAGGCGGCGCAGGTCGACGTAGTAGTCGGCCTCGCGCCCGGAGGACAGCGTGACCTTGCCGTGCACCACCGCGAGCTCGGTGATCAGCTCCTGCAGGCGCGTCCGGTCGGGGTGCGGGGTGGTCGCCGTCATGCGGCCGACCCTACTGAGGACGACCATCCGGGCATGACGACCTCCTCGGACCGGATCGGTGCGGCCGTCCTGGCCGCTGGCTCGGCGCTGGTGGGCGGGCTGGCGACCGACCCGGGCAGCCGCTGGTTCCGCGGCCTGTCCACGCCGTCGTTCTACCCGCCGCCGCAGGCCTTCGGCATCGTGTGGAGCGCCCTGTACACCGGGATCGCCTGGGCCGGCGGCGAGGTGCTGGCCAGGTCCGACGCCCAGCAGCGGCACGACTTCGCCCGCGCCTACGCGGCCAACCTGGCCCTGAACACGGCGTGGACGCCGCTGTTCTTCCGCGCGCACCGGCCGTGGCTGGCCACGCTCGAGTCCGCCGCGCTCACCGCGTCCACCGTGGACCTGGTGCGCCGGGCGGACCGGGTCAGCCGACCGGCCGCGGCCGCCCTGGCGCCCTACGCCGCGTGGACGGCGTTCGCCACCGTGCTGTCCGGGGCCATCGCCCGGCGCAACTGATCACGCCTCGGGGCTGAGCACCTGGTCGACGACGTAGACGGTGGCGTTCGCGATCTGCACGTTGCCGCACACCACGGTCGCGTCGACCGCGCCGAGCACGGTCTGGTCCGCGGAGACCACCGGGGCGTCGGCGGACCCGGTCACCGTGACGGTGTCGCCGAGCAGGGTGGTGTGCTCCCCCACCAGCTCGTCCGGGCTCAGCCGGCCGCTGATGACGTGGTGCTGGAGCAGCGAGGTCAGCCGCGGCAGGTCGGCGACGAGGGCGTTGAGCTGGTCGGCCGGGACGGCGTCGAAGGCCGCGTTGGCCGGCGCCAGCACGGTGATCTCGGTCTGCGCGTCCAGCGCCGCGGTCAGGTTCGCCGTGCCGACCACCGAGGCCAGCGTGCTCAGCAGCGGGACGGCGGCCAGGGCGGTGCCGGCCGGCAGCGTGGCCGCGGCGGCCGGGTCGACCTGCAGCTGCGCGCAGCCGGCGCCGATCGGGCCGGTGGCCGTGGCCGGCGCGGACGTCGTGGTGGCCGTCGAGCTGCCGGCCGCGTCGTCCGTGCCGGCGTCGGAGGAGCAACCACCGACCACGAGGACGACGGTGGCCGCGATCAGGGCGCCGCGGGCGCGGCGGGTGCTGGTCATGGTCGGGGGCTCCTAGCGGTCGGGGACTGGCGACCAGTGTCCGGCATCAGCCGGCCTGCACCTCGACGGTGTGCCAGCCCGTCGCGCCGTCCGGGAACGGCGGGGCTTGCTCCTCGGGCTGCCGGCGGCCGTCGGCGTCCGTGGCCCGCACCGACACCTGGTGCGTGCCGCGGTCCAGGTCCACCGGCAGGTACCACTGCCGCCACAGGTCGGGGCCGACCTCCGGGGACAGCTCGGCCTCGCGCCAGCGGCCGTCGTCCACCCGCACCTCGACCAGCTCGATGCCGGTGCCCTGGGCCCAGGCCACCCCGGCCACGACCACCTGGCCGGCGTCGACGTCGCGGACCGGGGTGTCGATCCGCGAGGCGATCTTGATCGGCCCCTCGGCCGCCCACCCGCGCTGCACCCAGTAGGCGTCCTGGGCGTCGAACGTGGTGGCCTCGATGCCGGTCAGCCACTTGCACGCCGACACGTAGCCGTAGAGCCCCGGGACGACCATGCGCACCGGGAACCCGTGCTCGACCGGGAGCGGCTCGCCGTTCATGCCGAAGGCCAGCATCGCGTCCGCGATGTCCAGCGCGGCGCGGGTCGGCGTCCCGATCGTCATGCCGTCGCTGGAGCGGCACAGCAGCTGGTCGGCACCGGACCGGATGCCGAACTCCTGCAGCAGCGGCCCCAGCGGGACGCCCAGCCACCGCGCGGTGCCGGCCAGCGTGCCGCCGACCTCGTTGGACACGCAGGTCAGCGTGATGTCCCGCTCGACGACGTCCGGGCGGTCGAACAGCTCGGCCAGGGTGATCGAGCCGGGCCGGTCGAACATGCCCGACAGGGTCAGCGACCACCGGCTGGGGTCCAGCTGCGGCACCTGGATGGCGGTGTCCACCCGGTAGAAGTCGGCCGCGTCGGTGATGAGCGGTGTCAGGCCGTCGACGGCGCCCACCAGGTCCGCGCCGTCGGGCAGGCGGGGGGCGGGGTCGGTGGCCCGGGGCAGCACGAGGTCGGCCCGGGCGTCGGCCACCGCGAGGCGGCGCTGGAGCACCAGGCCACCACCGCCGGCGACCACCGCCGTCCCGAGCGCTGCCCCGGTGGCCAGGACGAAGCCGCGGCGGCCGGCCGCCGGCGCACGCCCGGCGGCGCCGAACCGGGTGAGCAGCGCCGGCAGGACGACGGCGCCGGCCGCGGCCGCCAGCAGCGGGGGGGCCACGTCCAGCGGTGACCCGGCCGGCGCGGTGGCCGCCGCCAGCGCGCCGAGCAGGCCGAACACCACGACGCCGGCGATCCCGGCCCACCGCCGGAGCCGCCCGGCCAGGCCCGTCGCGGCCGCCCACAGCCCGACGACGACCAGCACGCCGGCCACCAGCACCGCCTTGTCGGCCGTGCCGAACGAGGCGATCGCGAACTGCTTGAGCCCTTCCGGCGTCGCGGCGACCGCGGCGTCGGCCACGGCCACCACCGGGCTCTCCGCGCCGAGCAGCCCGGCCGCGAACTCGCCGACGCCGAGGGCCACCGCGGCCGAGAGCACCCCGGCGAGGGCGGCAGCTGCGCGGGTGGGGGCCACGACCCGGGGTTCGTGCTGGGTCGCCGGGGGGTTCACGTCACCAGTGTGCTGGCTCGTGCCAGGGTGGAGCGGTGACCGACCGGACGCCTGCTCCCCCGTCGGTGCGCGTCGCCGTGGGCACCCTGCTCGCGCTGGCCCTGCTGCTGGGCATCAGCGCGGCGCTGACCCTGCTCGGCCAGGACACGGTGGTCGACCGCTTCGTCGCCGCGCAGCCCGAGCTCGACCGCGCCGCGGTCACCCGGTCGCTGGTGCTCGGCCAGCTCCTCTACCTGGTGCTGGCCCTGGCCGCCGGGGTCGGCGCGGTGGCCCTGCTGCGTGGCCGCCCGTGGGGCCGGTGGCTGGGGGTCGGGGCCGCGCTGTTCCTGGGCCTGCGCACGCTGCTGTCCACGCTCACCGCCGGCGGGACGACGATCCTCTCGCTGCTGGTGCTCGTGCTCTGCGTGGCCGCGGTCAGCAGCCTGCTGGCCCGCACCACCCGGGCCTGGCTGCCGGCCCGCCGGACGGGCTGACCGCGGGGGCCCTGCGACCCCCGCGGTCCTGTGCCTGGGCGCTCAGCGGCCCTTCATGGCCGCGTACCACTGGCTCGAGGCCTTCTGGGCCAGGAAGAAGATGCCGGCGGCGATGAGCAGCAGCTGGAGGATGCTGGTGATGGTGATCAGCGCGACGCCGGTGCCGGCGACGTTGAACACCGACAGCAGGCTGATCCCGCCGAGCACGAAGAGCACGATCCGGGCCCAGTTCTTGCCCTGGTAGGCGAACCAGATGACCGCGCAGTAGGCGGCGAAGATGATCAGGCCGAAGACCGCGCCGGCCGTGGCCGCCCCGGTGCCGATGCCCGAGAGCGACGCGTCGACCGAGTTCGGGTCGATCCCGGCGTCCCGGTAGGCGTTGTCCAGGATCGTGTCCAGGTTGGCGAAGGTGATGATCGACCCGATGAGGCCGATGACCGTGGCCGCGACGAAGGCGTAGACGCCGTTGGTCACCGTCGAGGGCCGCGGCGGCGCCTGGCCCGGGGCACCGAAGCCGGCCTGCGGGGCCGACGGGTAACCGCCCTGGCCGTAGCCCTGCTGGCCGTAGCCCTGCGGCGGCTGCTGGCCGTACCCCGGCGGGGGCTGCTGGCCCTGCTGGCCGTAGCCCTGGGGCGGCTGCTGGCCGTACCCCTGCGGGGGCTGACCGGGGCCACCCTGCGGGGGCTGCCCCCACGAGCCGTCGGGCTGTCCCTGTCCTGCGGTCATGCGTCCTCCTCGTCCGGACCCGGCGCGCGCCGGGCGCAGTGATCATGGCGGGCCAACGAGACGGTGGCGAGCCGGGACGGCACGACGGGGTGCACGACGGGCCCGCCGACGGCGTGTCGGCGGGCCCGTCGCGGCGGGGTCAGGCGGTCAGCTCCCGCGAGGCGGGGTCGATCGGCTCCTCGGGGGTGGCCGCACCGGACCGCCGCACGGTCAGCCCGGCGTCCAGGTCCCCGGCGACGTCGACGACCACGGTGTCGCCGTCCCGGATGTCCCCGGCCAGCAGGGCGCGGGCCAGCTGGTCGCCGATGGCCGACTGCACCAGGCGGCGCAGCGGCCGGGCGCCGTAGACCGGGTCGAACCCGTTCATCGCCAGCCACTCGCGGGCGGCGTCGGAGACCTCCAGCACCAGCCGGCGGGCGGCCAGCCGGCGGGCCAGCACCGCGACCTGGATGTCCACGATCCCGGTGAGCTCCTCGGTGCCCAGCGCCCGGAAGACCACGACGTCGTCCAGCCGGTTGAGGAACTCGGGCTTGAAGTGCGCCCGCACCACCTCGTCCACCGCGCGCCGCTTGGCGTCGGCCGGGATCGACTGGTCGGCGATGACCTGCGAGCCCAGGTTCGAGGTCAGCACCAGGATCGTGCTGCGGAAGTCGACCGTGCGGCCCTGGCCGTCGGTCAGCCGGCCGTCGTCGAGCACCTGCAGCAGGACGTCGAACACGTCGGGGTGCGCCTTCTCGACCTCGTCGAGCAGCACGATCGTGTACGGACGGCGCCGCACCGCCTCGGTCAGCTGGCCACCGGCCTCGTAGCCGACGTAGCCGGGGGGCGCCCCGACCAGCCGGGACACCGAGTGCTTCTCGGAGTACTCGCTCATGTCGATGCGGACCATGGCGCGCTCGTCGTCGAAGAGGAACTCCGCCAGCGCCTTCGCCAGCTCGGTCTTGCCCACCCCGGTCGGGCCGAGGAACAGGAAGGACCCGGTGGGCCGGTCGGGGTCGGCGACGCCCGAGCGGGCCCGCCGGACGGCGTCGGACACCGCGCGGACGGCGTCGGGCTGGCCGACGACGCGCCCGGCGAGCACGTCCTCCATGCGCAGCAGCTTGGCCGTCTCGCCCTCCAGCAGGCGGCCGGCCGGGATGCCGGTCCAGGCCTGCACCACCTCGGCGATGTCGTCGGGGCCGACCTCCTCCTTGAGCATCGACGCCTCGCCGGTGCCGGCCGAGGCCTCGACCAGCGCCTTCTCCAGGGCGGGGAGCTGGCCGTAGCGCAGCTCGGCCGCGCGGGCGAGGTCGCCGTCCCGCTCGGCGCGCTCGGCGTCGGAGCGGACCGTCTCCAGCCGCTCCTTGGTCTCGCGGATGCGGTCGATGGCGCCCTTGTCCTGCTGCCAGCGGGCGGTGAGCTCGTCCAGCAGCTCGCGGCGGTCGGCGAGGTCCTCGCGGAGGGCGACCAGCCGGGCCCGGGAGCCCTCGTCCTCCTCCTTGGCCAGCGCCATCTCCTCGATCTCCAGCCGGCGCACCACGCGCTCGACCTCGTCGACCTCGACCGGACGGCTGTCGATCTCCATGCGCAGCCGGCTGGCGGCCTCGTCGACCAGGTCGATGGCCTTGTCGGGCAGGAAGCGGGCGGTGACGTAGCGGTCGGACAGGGTCGCGGCGGACACGATCGCGGCGTCGGTGATCCGGACGCCGTGGTGCACCTCGTAGCGCTCCTTGAGCCCGCGCAGGATCCCGATGGTGTCCTCGACGGTGGGCTCGCCGACGAACACCTGCTGGAAGCGGCGCTCCAGGGCGGGGTCCTTCTCGATGTGCTCGCGGAACTCGTCCAGCGTGGTGGCACCGACCATCCGCAGCTCGCCGCGGGCCAGCATGGGCTTGATCATGTTCCCGGCGTCCATCGCGGAGTCCCCGCTCGCGCCGGCGCCGACGATCGTGTGCAGCTCGTCGATGAAGGTGACGATCTCGCCGTCGGACTCGGTGATCTCGGTCAGCACGGCCTTGAGCCGCTCCTCGAAGTCACCGCGGAACTTGGCCCCGGCCACCATGGCCGACAGGTCCAGGCTCATCAGCCGCTTGCCCTTGAGGCTCTCCGGGACGTCGCCGGCCACCATCCGCTGGGCCAGGCCCTCGACGATCGCGGTCTTGCCGACCCCGGGCTCGCCGATCAGCACCGGGTTGTTCTTCGTGCGCCGGGAGAGCACCTGGACCACGCGGCGGATCTCCGCGTCGCGGCCGATGACCGGGTCCATCTTCCCGTCCCGCGCCCGCTCGGTGAGGTCGACGGCGTACTTCTCCAGCGCCTGGAACGTGCCCTCGGGGTCCGCCGAGGTCACCTTGCGGTTGCCCCGGACCGTGCGGAAGGCGGCCAGCAGCGCGTCGTCGGTGGCCCCGGCGCCGACCAGCACCGACCCGGCCTCGCCACCGACGGCGGCCAGGCCGACCAGCAGGTGCTCGGTGGAGACGAACTCGTCGCCCAGGGCGGTGGCCTGCTCGCCGGCCGCGTTGACCACCCGCAAGAAGTCCCGGGACGGCGACGGCGCGGCCACCGTGGACCCCGAGACGCTGGGCAGGCGGCGCAGCGCGGCGTCGGCCTTGACGCGGACCTCGCCGGGGATGGCGCCGGTGGCCTGCAGCAGCGGGCCGGTGATGCCGTCGGCCTGGTCCAGCAGCGCCAGCAGCAGGTGCAGCGGCTCCAGGCCGGCGTGGCCGCGGTCCACCGCCAGCCGCTGGGCAGCAGCGATGGCCTCCTGCGACCGGGTGGTCAGCTTGTCCATGGTCGGTGCGTGTTCCTCTCGTCCGGGGGCTCTCGAAGGGGGCAACGAGCGTCGGGTTGAGTCTGTTCCACTCAACCCTGTGCGGGCATCCGGAACGGGTGGGCGTCACATGGTTGGCCAACGCCCCTTAAGCTGGGGCGATGTCGGACACGCCGTCACCCAGCGTCGAACTCGACGACCAACTCTGCTTCGCGCTGTACGCAGCTTCGCGTGCCGTGACGGCCCGCTACCGGCCGATGCTCGACCGGATGGGGCTGACCTATCCGCAGTACCTGGTCATGATGCTGCTCTGGGAGTCCGACGGACAGACCGTGGGGCAGCTCGGCAGCCGGTTGGCGCTGGACTCGGGCACCCTGTCCCCCCTGCTGAAGCGGCTCACCGCCGCCGGCCTGGTCACGCGGCACCGCCGGGTGGACGACGAGCGGTCGGTCTCCATCCTGCTCACCCCCGAGGGGAAGGCGCTGCACTCGCAGGCGCTGGAGGTGTCCGGCGAGATCATCGGCGCCCTGGGCATGACGATCTCGGAGTTCGACCACCTCAAGACCGAGCTGCGCACCCTGACCGACCGCGTGACCGCCGACGGGAACACCGCGCACAGCTGATCGGTTGTGCACAATTGAACAGGGTGGCCGATCGTCGGTCGCCCTCGACGACGAAGGAGCACCGATGCCGACACGCACCGCACGCACCGCCTGGAACGGCACGCTCGAGGAGGGCTCCGGCCAGGTCGAGCTGTCCAGCTCGAAGGTCGGCACCTACGAGGTGTCCTTCCCCAAGCGCGCGGCCGACGAGGCCGGCGGCACCACCTCGCCCGAGGAGCTCATCGCCGCGGCGCACTCCTCCTGCTTCGCCATGCAGCTCTCGGCCCTGATCGCCCAGGCCGGCGGCACCCCGGAGTCCCTCGAGGTCTCCGCCGACGTCTCGCTCGGCCCGGACTCCGCCAACGGCGGCTTCAAGCTCACCGGCATCGCGCTCACCGTCCGCGGCGAGGTCAGCGGCCTGGACGCGGCCGGCTTCGAGAAGGCCGCCCAGGACGCCAAGGCCGGCTGCCCGGTCAGCAAGGCCCTCACCGGCGTCGACATCACCCTGGACGCCGCGCTCGTCTCCTGATCCACCCGCACCACCCCGACGGCCCCGTCTCCCCCTGGGGAGGCGGGGCCGTCGTCGTCCCGGGCGTCGACCCCCGCGACGCACGAGAGGCCCGCCCCCGGCTGGGGACGGGCTTCTCGGTGGTGGTGCAGCGGATCAGCTGCGGGTGTCGACCCGCTCGCGGCCCGCCGACTCGTGCCGGCCGTGGTGGTCGTCGAGCTCCGTGCCGACGATCGCGGTCACCCGCACCGGCTCGGCCGGGCCGTCGACCCCACCGGCGGTGTGCCGACCGGCCAGCTGCTGGTCCACCGCGGACGTGCTGTCCGTCGGTGCACTCTGCTGGGCGACCCGCTCGTCGCCGCTCTCGGTGCGCAGCGCCACCTCGTGGATGAACACCACGGCGAGCACGGTGATCACCGACAGCAGCGCGGCGATGAGGAAGATCCGGCCGGTGGCGTCGCCGTAGGAGACCCGGATGAGGTCCTGGATCGCCGGCGGCGCGTCGTTGAGGGTGGCCAGGCCGACGTCCCCGCCCCCGGCCTGGGCCGCCGCACCGGCGGGCAGGCCGTCGGTGATCAGGGTGGTGACGCGGGCACTGAGCACCGCGCCCAGCACCGAGACGCCGATCGTGCCGCCCAGGCTGCGGAAGAACGCGACCGCCGAGCTCGCGGCCCCGAGGTCGGTGGCGGCCACGGTGTTCTGCACGGCCAGCACCAGGTTCTGCATCGTCATGCCGATGCCCAGGCCCAGCACGGCGAGGAAGACGCCGAGCAGCACCATGTTCGTGGTGTGGTCGATCGTGGACAGCAGCCCGAACCCGGCGGCGACGAGCACTGACCCGGTGACCAGGTAGGCCTTCCAGCGGCCGTAGCGGCTGATCAGGATGCCCGACACCGTGGAGGAGACCAGCAGGCCGCCGACCATCGGGATGGTGAGCAGGCCGGCCGCGGTGGGCGAGTAGCCGCGGGAGATCTGCAGGTACTGGCCGAGGAAGACCGTGGAGCCGAACAGGGCGACGCCGACCGCGACGCTGGCGACGATGGCCAGGGTCGTGGTGCGGTCCTTGAACAGCCGCAGCGGGACGATCGGCTCCTTGGCCCGAAGCTCGGTCACGATGAACGCGGCCACGGCCAGCAGCCCGCCGCCGACCATCAGCAGGGTCTCGACCGACATCCAGGCGAAGGTGTCACCGGCCAGCGTGACCCAGATCAGCAGCAGGGAGACGCCAGCGGTCAGGAAGGCCGCACCCAGGTAGTCGATGGACACGTCGCGCTTGATCGTGGGCAGGTGCAGCGTGCGCTGCAGCAGCACCAGGGCGACGACGGCGAACGGGACGCCGACGAAGAAGCACCAGCGCCAGCCCAACCAGCTGGTGTCCACCAGCAGACCGCCGATCAGCGGGCCGCCGACGGTGGCCACGGCCATCACACCGCCGAGCAGGCCGGAGTACCGACCACGCTCGCGGGGGCTGATCATCGCGGCCATCGCGATCTGCACCAGCGCCTGCAGGCCACCCAGGCCCAGGCCCTGCAGCACGCGCCAGCCGATCAGGGTGGGCACCGACTGGGCGAGCCCGGCCAGCATCGACCCGAGGACGAACACGACGATCGCGATCTGGATGAGCAGCTTCTTGCTCATCAGGTCGGCGAGCTTGCCCCAGATCGGGGTGGACGCGGTGCTGGCCAGCAGGGTCGCGGTGACCACCCAGGTGTACTGGCTCTGGCTGCCGCGCAGGTCGGTGATGATCGTGGGCAGGGCGTTCGAGACCACCGTCGAGGACAGGAACGCCACGAAGAGCGCGAGGAGGAGACCCGAGAGGGCCTCCAGGATCTGCCGGTGGGTCATCCGACCCTGTTGCTCGGCCGACGGCAGGTCGGCGGTGGTGCTGGCCATGCGAGGAGCTCCTGCGGGTGAGGTGTGCGGGGTGGCGGGGTCGGCGACGGTGCTCATCCGACGGCCGCCGGTCGGGGGGTGCGGGCGGGGCGGCCGACGGCGAGGTCGGCGGTGAGCCGCTCGAGGAGGCGGCACAGCGTGTCGGCCTCCTCGTCGGTCCAGTCGGCCAGCGCGGCGGTGGCCCAGTCGGCCCGGACCTCACGGGTGCGGGCGAGCGCGGCGGCGCCGGCCTCGCTGAGACCGATCAGGCTGGCCCGGCCGTCGAGGGGGTCGGGACGGCGCTGGACGTAGCCGGCGCGCTCGAGCGCGGCGACCTGGCGGCTGGCGACCGAGCCGTCGACGCCGAGGCCGGCGGCCAGGGCGCTGCAGCGCTGCTCGCCGTCGCGCTCGAGCGGCACGAGGACCGCCCAGCCGAAGCTGGGCAGGTCGCCGTAGAGCTCGTGGGCCGCGGCGTGCGAGAGGTGCCGGCCGGCGCGGATGAGCTGGCTGAGCCCGGCGGTGAGCCGGTCGGCGGTGTGCTGCGCGAGCTGCACGGGGGACCTCCAGGAAGTTGCTTGCTTGCTCCAACCATGTTCACACCGATGGTTGTTGTCTGCAACCTCATTGCCCGGAGACCTGCCTCACGACGCACGACGGCCGCGTCCCCCGGGTGCGGGGACGCGGCCGTCGTGGCGGTCGTGGCGGTGCGGGTGGGTCAGGTCGTGGTCGGGGCGCCGATCTGCGCCTCGCGGGCCTCGCCGAGCCGGTTCAGCCGGCCGAGCAGCGCGCCGAGGGCGGCGACGTCGTCGGTCGCCCAGTCGGCCAGGTCGGCCTCCCAGCGGGCCCGCCGGGCGTCGCGGATCTCCGACAGCCGCCGGTGGCCCTCGGGCGAGGTGGACAGCACCTGGGCGCGGCCGTCGTCGGGGTCGGCCACCCGGTCGACCAGGCCGGCGTCCACCAGCGAGGCGACCTGCCGGCTGACGGTGGACTTGTCCAGGCCGAGCCGGACGACGACGTCGCTGGCCCGCAGCGGCCCGGCGTCGTCGAGCAGCACGAGCAACCCGTAGGCCGCGCCGTCCAGACCGCGGTGCAGCTCGCTGGCCAGCCGGCCCTGGATCGCCCGCGCCCGGCGGAGCAGCAGGGCGATCTCGCGCTCGAGCTGGACGTGCGCCTCGTGCGCGGCGGGGTCGGTGGTGGTCGTCGCGGTGCTCACGTCGTGCTCCACGTGCGCGGGGCCCCCTGGGTTCCCGGCCGGGTCCGCGGCGCTCACCGGCTGCTCCGCGGACCGCGCGGGCGCCACACCACCAGGGCGGTCCCCGGCGCGGGGTGGCCGAAGTCGGGCCGGAACGCCGACTCGGCGGCCATCGCGCGGCGCTGGGCGTCGTCGACCTCGGCCAGCAGCTCGCGCACCCGGTCCTGCAGCGCCTCGACCTGGGACTCCAGCTCGATGATCCGCTTGATGCCGGCCAGGTTGACGCCGTCCTCCTGGCTCAGCCGCTGCACCTCGCGGAGCAGCGCGACGTCGCGGGGGCTGTAGCGGCGTCCGCCGCCGGCGGTGCGGCCGGGGCTGACCAGGCCGAGGCGGTCGTACTGGCGCAGCGTCTGGGCGTGCATCCCGGCCAGCTGGGCGGCCACCGAGATGACGAAGACCGGGGCGTCCTCGGCCACGGACCGGGGTTCGGTCACCTCATGCACCCCCTCCGGCACGGACGGCGGCGGTGACCGCCGGGCGCGGGTCCTCGTCGAGCTGGGCGGCCAGCGCCTCGACGGCGGTGCGCGCCTCCGGGCTGAGCGCGGCGGGCACGGCGATCGACACGGTGACCAGCAGGTCACCGGCGCGGGACTTGCCCTGCACGCCGCGGCCGCGGACCCGGAAGGTGCGTCCGCCCGACGTGCCGGCGGGGACCTTGAGGGAGACGGTGCCCTCCAGCGTCGGCACGGTGAGGGTGGTGCCCAGGGCCGCCTCGGCGAAGGTGATCGGCACGTCGAGGGTCAGGTCGTCGCCGCTGCGGCCGAACAGCTCGCTGCCGGTCACGTGCACGACGACGAAGAGGTCACCCGCTGGGCCGCCCCGCCGTCCGGGGGCTCCCTTGCCGGCCAGCCGGATGCGCTGGCCGTCCTTCACCCCGGCCGGGATGCGGACGGTGATGGTGCGGACCTGGTCGGTGATCCCGCTGCCCTTGCAGGTGGCGCAGGGGTCGTCGACGACGGAGCCGCTGCCGCGGCACTCGCGGCACGGCTCGGAGAACGCGAAGGCGCCCTGGCTGCGGCTGGTGACCCCGGCCCCGTTGCAGACCGGGCAGGTGTGCGGTGCGGTGCCGGGCTTCGCGCCGCTGCCGTGGCAGGTGGGGCACGAGCCGGGGCTCTGCATGCGCAGCGGCACGGTCACGCCGAGCACGGCCTCGTCGAAGGCCAGCGTCGCCTCGGTCTCGACGTCCTGGCCGCGGGCCGGGCCCGACGCGGCCTGCTGCCGGCTCCGGGTCCCGCCCGGGGCGGCGCCGCCGCCGAAGAGCCCGCCGAACAGGTCGCCCAGACCGCCGCCGCCGGCGCGGGTGCCGGCCCCGCCCTGACCGGCGGCGCCGAACAGGTCACCGAGGTCGAAGGGCTGGCCGGCGCCGCCGCTGGGGTAGCCGCCGGCGGACGGGAAGCCGCCGCCGGCGCCGCCGGGCCGGAACCCGCCGCTGCCGAACAGCCGGCGGGCCTCGTCGTACTCGGTGCGCTTCTGCGGGTCCGAGAGCACGCCGTAGGCCTCGGAGGCCTCCTTGAACTTGGCCTCGGCCGCGGCGTTGTCCGGGTTCTTGTCCGGGTGCAGGTCCCGGGCCAGCGCGCGGTAGGCCTTCTTGATGGCGGCCGCGTCGGCGTCCTTGGCGACGCCCAGTGCGGCGTAGTAGTCCTTCTCGATGAAGTCCCGGGTGCTCATCGGGCGCCCCCCTCCTGCTCGGTGTGCGTCCGGTGACCGGACGGGTGAGTGCGGGTGCGGCCGGGGCGACGGTCCGTCGCCCCGGCCGCGGTGGTGCCGGTCAGCCCGCGGGGGTCTCCCCCGCCGCGTCCGGCGCGGGCGCTGCGGGCTGCTCGGGGTCGGTGACCCCGACCATCGCGGTGCGCAGCACGCGGTCGCCGCGCCGGAAGCCCGGCCGCAGCACGGTGGTGGCGGTGGGCACGGCGACGTCGGCCGACGAGTCGTGCAGCACCGCCTCGTGCAGGGCGGGGTCGAACGGGTCGCCCGGCGTCCCGAACGTGGTCACGCCCAGGCCGTCGAGCAGCCCCAGCACGCGGTCGGCGACGACCTTGAACGCACCGGTCAGGTCACCGTGCTCGCGGGCCCGCTCGATGTCGTCGACCACCGGGATCAGCTGGCCGGCGAACCGCTCGGCGGCCTGGTCCACCACCGCGACGCGGTCGCGGTCGACCCGCCGCCGGTAGTTGGCGTACTCCGCCGTCACCCGCTGCAGGTCCTCGGTGCGCTCGGCCAGCTGGCGGGCGGCCTCGTCGGCCGGCCCGTCGGCAGGTGCGTCTGCTGCATCGAAGACCTCGGCGGTCACGGCATCGGGCTGGTCGACCTCGGGGGCCGGACCGGTCTGCTCGCTCATCTGCTCCCCTGGGGTGACTGTCGACCCTGGCTGGGCGCCGGCCGACGGGTCCTCCACGGACCCGCCGGTCGGCACCCTGACCTGGCCGCTGGTCGGGTCGATCCGACGCTTGTCGTTGATCACGACGCGCGGGGTCTCCTCGTCCTGCGGTCGGTCGCTCACTTCTTGTCGGTGTCCTCGTCCACGATCTCGGCGTCGACGACGTCGTCGTCGTTGCCGGCCGCGGCGCCGGGGGCACCGGCGTCGGCACCGGGCTGACCCTCGGCACCGGCGGCGTTCTCGGCCTGCTGGGCGTACAGGGCCCCGCCGACCTCCTGGGAGATCCGCGCGACGTTCTCCTGCGCGGTCTTGATCGCGGCGATGTCCGAGCCACCGAGGGCGGAGCGCAGGTCGGTCAGGGCGGAGCCCAGCTCGTCCTTCTTGTCCTCGGGGATCTTGTCGCCGTTCTCGGCCAGGAACTTCTCGGTCTGGTACTGCAGGGACTCGGCCAGGTTGCGGGTCTCGGCCTCGTCGCGGCGCTTCTTGTCCTCCTCGGCGTGCGCCTCGGCGTCGGCCATCATCCGGGCGATGTCGTCCTTGGGCAGGGCCGACCCGCCGGTGATCGTCATCGACTGCTCCTTGCCCGTGCCCAGGTCCTTGGCGTGGACGTGCACGATGCCGTTGGCGTCGATGTCGAAGGCCACCTCGATCTGCGGGACGCCGCGGGGCGCCGGGGGCAGACCGGTCAGCTCGAACATGCCGAGCTTCTTGTTGTAGGCGGCCATCTCGCGCTCGCCCTGGAACACCTGGATCTGCACGCTGGGCTGGTTGTCGTCGGCCGTCGTGAAGATCTCCGAGCGCTTGGTCGGGATCGTGGTGTTGCGCTCGATGAGCTTGGTCATGATCCCGCCCTTGGTCTCGATGCCCAGGGACAGCGGGGTGACGTCGAGCAGCAGGACGTCCTTGACCTCGCCGCGGAGCACGCCGGCCTGCAGCGCGGCACCGATGGCGACGACCTCGTCGGGGTTGACGCCCTTGTTGGGCTCCTTGCCGCCGGTCAGCTCGCGCACCAGGTCGGAGACGGCGGGCATCCGGGTGGAGCCACCGACGAGCACGACGTGGTCGATCGAGGCCACCGGGATGCCGGCGTCGCGGACCACCTGGTTGAACGGCGCCTTGGTGCGGTCCAGCAGCGACTGGGTCATCCGCTGGAACTCCGCGCGGGTGATCGTCACGTCCAGGTGCAGCGGGCCGTCGGCCCCGGCGGTGATGTAGGGCAGGTTGACCGTCGACGACTGCGCGCCGGACAGCTCGATCTTGGCCTTCTCGGCCGCCTCGCGCAGACGCTGCATCGCCAGCTTGTCCTTGGACAGGTCGATGCCGTTGGCGGCGTTGAACTGCTTGACCAGGTGGTCCATGACGGCCTGGTCCCAGTCGTCGCCACCGAGCTGGTTGTCACCGGCGGTGGCCTTGACCTCGATGACGCCGTCGCCGATCTCGAGCAGGCTGACGTCGAACGTGCCGCCGCCGAGGTCGAAGACCAGGATGGTCTGCTCGGTCTCGCCCTTGTCCAGGCCGTAGGCCAGCGCGGCCGCGGTGGGCTCGTTGACCACGCGCAGGACGGTCAGGCCGGCGATCTCGCCGGCCTCCTTGGTGGCCTGGCGCTGGGCGTCCTCGAAGTAGGCCGGGACGGTGATGACGGCCTCGGTGACCGGCTCGCCCAGGTAGGTCTCGGCGTCGCGCTTGAGCTTCTGCAGCACGCGCGCGCTGATCTCCTGCGGCGTGTAGTTCTTGCCGTCGATGTCGGCGGTCTTCCAGTCGGTGCCCATGTGCCGCTTGACCGAGCGGATGGTGCGGTCGACGTTGGTGACGGCCTGGTTCTTCGCGGACTGGCCGACCAGCACCTCGCCGTTCTTGGCGAAGGCGACGACCGACGGGGTGGTGCGGGAGCCCTCGGAGTTGGCGATGACCGTGGGCTCGCCACCCTCCAGGACGGTGACGACGGAGTTCGTGGTGCCGAGGTCGATGCCGACAGCTCGTGCCATGGGGGAGTTGGCCCTTCTCGTGCGGTGGTCAGGTCTGGTGCTGGCTGGTCGTCTCGCGACCACCGGGCCTTGCGCCCTGGCCGCTCAACTTTCCTGCCCACCGTAACGGCAGACCCCGGGGTGGTGTTCCCGGGGGTCGCCGGAGACCTGCGCCACAGCGGCACGGCTGGGCGACCCGCGCGGTCAGGGGCGCGGCAGGCGGGTGACCACGAGGTCCCGCCCGGCCTCCTTGGCCACGTAGAGCAGCCGGTCGGCGCGCAGCAGCACCGCGTCGACCGAGTCGGCGTCGCTGAGCACGCTGACCCCGAAGCTCGCCGTCATGGCCAGCCCGCCCGGGAAGCCGCGGGCGGCGATGTCCCGGCGCAGCCGCTCGGCGACCGCCACCCCGGCCTCCAGGTCGGCCCGCGGGACCACGACGAGGAACTCCTCGCCGCCCCAGCGGCCGAACACGGCGTCCGGGCGCAGCGAGGACAGCACGACGTCGGCCACCTCCTGCAGCACCAGGTCGCCGACGTCGTGGCCGTACCGGTCGTTGACGGCCTTGAAGTGGTCCAGGTCGAACAGGACGACGGCGGTGCTGCCGCCGGCGCGGCGGTCCTGCACCGCGGTGTGCAGCGCGTCGATCAGGCTGCGCCGGTTCGGCAGCCCGGTCAGGACGTCGGTGTGCGCGAGCTCCCGCAGCCGGGCGGCCTCGGCCCGGCTCAGCGCCAGGGCCTCCTTGCTGCGGGCCATGAGGAAGGCCAGCATCGCCAGCACCACGACGTAGCCCAGCGCGCCGGCGAGGTCCAGCGCGTAGTTCCGCATCCCGGGCTCGACGGGCAGGAACCGCACCGTGCCGACGACCAGCGCGATCGCCGGGCCGGCCAGCGAGGCGACCACCGCCCAGCGCACGTCGAACCACAGGTGGGCCAGCACCACGAGCAGGCACAGGTTGGCGAAGACACCCGGGAACAGCGAGGCCCACGCGGCGGCGTCGTCGGGGGCCGCGGCCAGCTGCAGGGCCATCGTGGTCAGCCAGACCACCGCGAGGACGACGAACCCGCCGACCTCCACCCACCGCACCCGGGACGGCCACCACACCAGCAGCGCCCCGGCGCCGAGCAGGAACAGCGCCAGCAGCGGGAAGGACACCGTCCGCTCGAGCTGCTGACCCCCGGGGCGGGCGATCTGCCAGGCGCAGCCCAGCAGGCCGAGCAGGCAGATCGCGAGGTAGACGCGGCGCCGCACCTGCCCCTGCACGCGCCGCCTCCCTGTCGCCACCCCCCTGCGCCGGGTGATCGACGCAGGTCGGGCGGTCGCCAGAGGTTGTCACGCCCGCCCGGGCGCGGCAACGCCGACCCGCGGACGGGCGCGCCCCCGGTGTCGGTTACTCGCCAGTAGCCTGTCGGTGCGCTGGGCTATCGTCCGCGCCAGTCACCGTCGTCGTCCCGACGCTCGGGGAGAGGGAGTTCCGTGGGCCCGTTGCAGATCGTCCTGGGCACGCTGTGCGTGCTGCTGCTCGTCGTCGCCGTCGTGCTGGCGACCCAGGCGGTGCGGAAGATGCTGGCCGTCATCAAGACCGGCCAGCCCGACGGCACCCGGTTCGGCCCCGTCGGCCCCCGGTTGAAGAACCTGGCCGTGGAGTCCCTGGGGCACACCCGGATGCTCAAGTGGTCGACCATCGGCGCCGCGCACTGGTTCGTGATGGTGGGCTTCTACGGCCTGTTCCTCACCCTGGTCGAGGCCTTCGGCGAGGTCTTCTCCCCCAGCTTCCACCTGCCGCTGATCGGCACCTGGGGCGTCTGGAACCTCTTCGTCGACGTCATCGGCGCCGGCACGGTCATCGGCATCCTGGTGCTGATCGTCATCCGGCAGAAGGACCACCCGCGCCGCACCGGCCGCAACGGCCGCTTCACCGGGTCCAACGAGGGCCGCGGCTACTTCGTCGAGGCCGTCGTCCTGGTCATCGGCATCTGCATCCTGTCGATCCGGGCCGCCAAGATCGCCTCGGGCCTGGACGACGCCCCCGGCTGGTCGCACCCGGTCAGCTCGGCGCTGTCGAACCTGTTCCCCGACAGCCCCGACCTGGTCAGCGTCATCGCGTTCGTGAAGATCGTGGTCAGCCTGGTCTGGCTGATCGTGATCGCGCGCAACCTGACGATGGGCGTGGCCTGGCACCGGTTCAGCGCCTTCTTCAACATCTACTTCAAGCGCGAGGACGACGGCGGGGTCGCGCTGGGCGCCCTGCAGCCGATGACCTCGGGCGGCGTGCCGATCGACTTCGAGGACCCGGACGAGGACGCGACCTTCGGCCGCGGCAAGATAGAGGACTTCACCTGGAAGGGGATGCTGGACTTCACCACCTGCACCGAGTGCGGGCGGTGCCAGAGCCAGTGCCCGGCCTGGAACACCGGCAAGCCCCTGTCGCCGAAGATGGTGATCATGGACCTGCGGGACCACCTGTACGCGAAGGCGCCGTACCTGGTCGGCGCCCGCGAGGTGGGTGACGGCAAGGGCGACTCCGCGGGTGGCGAGTCGGTGATGACGCCCGAGGCGCCGTCGGCGGAGCAGACCTGGTACTCCGGCTTCGCCCGCATCGAGGGCACCAACGACGCCCAGGCCGAGCGCCCGCTGGTCGGCACCCTCGAGGAGGGCGGGGTCATCGACCCCGACGTGCTGTGGAGCTGCACCAGCTGCGGGGCCTGCGTGGAGCAGTGCCCGGTCGACATCGAGCACGTCGACCACATCATGGACATGCGCCGCTACCAGACGCTGATCGAGTCCAGCTTCCCCTCCGAGGCCGGCGTGATGCTGCGCAACCTGGAGAACCGCGGCAACCCGTGGGGCGTCAGCCCGTCCACCCGTGACGAGTGGATGAAGGACATGCCCTTCCCGGTCCGCCAGGTCGAGGGCGCGATCGACGACGACGTCGAGTACCTGTTCTGGGTCGGCTGCGCCGGGGCCATCGACGACCGGGCCAAGAAGGTCACCAAGGCCGTCGCCGAGCTGCTGCACACCGCGGGCGTCGAGTTCGCCGTGCTGGGCTCGGGCGAGACCTGCACCGGTGACCCGGCCCGCCGGATGGGCAACGAGTTCGTCTTCCAGCAGCTGGCCGCGGAGAACGTCGAGACGCTGAACACCGTCTTCGAGGGCCGCGAGACCGGCCGCCGCAAGATCGTGGCGACCTGCCCGCACTGCTTCAACTCGATCAACAAGGAGTACCCGCAGCTGGGCGGCGACTACGACGTCGTGCACCACACCCAGCTGCTGGGCCAGCTCGTGGAGGAGGGCCGGCTGGTGCCGGTCACCCCGATCGACCGCAAGGTGACCTACCACGACCCGTGCTTCCTGGGCCGGCACAACAAGGTCTACACCCCGCCGCGGGAGATCCTGGACAGCGTCCAGGGCCTGCGCACCCAGGAGATGCACCGCTGCAAGGACCGCGGGTTCTGCTGCGGCGCCGGCGGTGCGCGGATGTGGATGGAGGAGAAGATCGGGACGCGGATCAACATGAACCGCACCGAGGAGGCGCTCGAGCTCGAGCCCGACGTCATCTCCACCGCCTGCCCGTTCTGCATCACGATGCTCAGCGACGCGGTGAACACCAAGAAGGAGAAGGGCGAGGCGGCCGAGCACGTCGAGGTCCTCGACGTCAGCCAGATCCTGCTCCGCGCGATGGCCCCGGTCGGGGCCGCCGCAGCCGGCACCGCGTCGGGCCCGACGCCGGGCTCCGAGGGCCCGGAGGACCGGGGCACCGCCCCGCAGGGCACCGAGCACGGCGAGACCCAGCAGGGCCAGTCCGGCCCGGGCGCCGCACCCGCCGAGTAACCGCACCCAGCAACACCCCGCAGCCGACGAAGGACCTGGCCCCACCCCACGACACGCTCCGCGTGCCGCGGGCCCCTGGGGCCAGGCCGTTCCATCCCGTCACCAGGGACACTGGACGCCGTGAGCTTCATCTTCGGCGGGGTGCGGGGGCGCGAGGACCCCGAGCTGGCGGCGGGCAACCGGCGCTCGGCGAACCACTACGCCCGCGACATCGGCGACGAGCGGGCGCTGGCCGGTGACCGGCCCACCATCCGGCGCGGGAACCACTGGGCGTGGCTGGCGGTGGCGGTGGTCGCCCTGGCGGTGCTGGCGTTCACCAGCTCCCGCGGCGCCGACGAGGTGCCGCTGACGGCGAACTGCAGCACCCCGGCGATCGGGGTCTCCTCCAGCCAGGTCGTCCGCGGCCAGACCATGTACGTCCGGCTCACCGGTCCCGATGACACCGACTTCGTGCTGACCGTCGACGGCGAACCGGTCCGCGGCGACGCCGGGTCGACGGTGGACTACACCGAGACCCCGGCCGGCCCCGCGCTGCGGCTGGCCCAGTGCCTGTCCCCCGACCTCGCCCTGGCCGTCCCCGCCGGCGACGGCGCGCACGAGCTCGCCCTGCAACGGCTCGCGGCCGACGGCTCCACCATCCAGGTCGCCGCGGTCACGATCCAGGTCAGCGGCACGGGCTGACGACGACGGGCAGCCCGGCAAGGTACACATCACCCGTGCTGCTCCACCTGCGGATCACCTCCCCGGCCGACCGGACCGAGGCCGTCCGCACGCTGCTCGCCGACGACCCGGGCACCGCCCACCTGGCGCTGCTGCCCGGCTGCTCGGTGAGCCCGCCCGGCGACGTGTTCCTGGTCGACGTCGCCCGGGAGTCCGCCGACGGCGTCATCTCCGCGCTGCGCGAGCTGGGCATCGACCGGGACGGCGGCATCGCGATCGAGTCCGTCGACGCCGCGGTCTCCCGGCCGGCCCAGGAGGCCGAGGACCGGGCGCCGGGGGACGGCGCGGACGCGGTGGTCTGGGAGCAGGTCGTCCGCACGACGGACGCCGACTCCTCGCTGTCGGTCGCCTACGTGGCCTTCCTGACCATCGCCACGCTGCTGGCCGCGGTGGCCATCGTCAACGACTCGGCCGTCCTGGTCATCGGCGCCATGGTGCTGGGGCCCGAGTTCGCCCCCATCGCCGCGCTGGCGGTCGCGGTCGTGCACGGCCGGCGCTCGATCGCCCGCCGGGCGGTGATCGCCCTGGTCGTCGGTTTCGCCGTCGCGATCGCGGTCACCACGGCGGTGGCCGTGCTGGGCCGGGCGCTGGGCTGGTACGGACCCGAGCTGCTGGACGCGGCCCGGCCGGCGACCGGCTTCATCACCCAGCCCGACCGCTGGTCCCTGGTCGTGGCGGTGCTGGCCGGCATCGCCGGCGTGCTGTCGCTGACCTCGGCCAAGTCCGGCGCCCTGGTCGGGGTCTTCATCTCGGTGACCACGGTCCCGGCAGCCGGGGACATCGCGCTGTCGCTGGCGCTGGGCGGCGGTCGGGAACTCGGCGAGGCCGCGGCCCAGCTGGGCATCAACCTGGTCGGCATCCTGGTCGCCGCACTGGCCACGCTGGCCCTGCAGAAGGCGGTCTGGCGACGGGTGCCCCGCACGGTGCCGCACCGGTTGGCCGACACCGCGGCCTGACCTCCGCCGGCGCGCACGCCGCTGACCTGCGGCGACACGCCGCGGGCCGGACGTGCCACCATGTCAGCCGTGACCGCGACCCCGGCCGTGTCCGCCTCCCCGGCGGCGCTGCTGCACCACGTGCGCACGGGTCGCGCGCGCAGCCGGGCCGAGCTGGTGGCCCTGACCGGCGCCTCCCGCAACACCATCAGCGGCCGGGTCGACCAGCTGATCGGCGCCAACCTGCTGGCCGAGGGCGGCCGCGGCTGGAGCACCGGCGGACGGCCGCCGACGCTGCTGCAGTTCAACAGCGAGGCCGGCTGCGTGCTCGCGGTGGACCTCGGGGTCACCAGCGTCGACGTCGCCGTCACCGACCTGTCGGCACGCGTGCTGGCGACGGCCGGGCACCCGATCGACATCTCCGAGGGACCCGCGGCCGTGCTCGGCGAGGCGAGCCGGCTGGGCCGCCAGGTGCTCGCCGAGGCCGGGCTGCGCGACGCCGACGTGCGCGCGGTCGGGGTCGGGGTGCCCGGCCCGGTCGAGTTCTCGACCGGCCGGCCCTCGCACCCGCCGATCATGCCGGGCTGGCACGACCACCCGATCCCCGAGGCGTTCGCCCGCTGGGCGGCCCCGGTCTTCGTCGACAACGACGTCAACGTGATGGCCCTGGGCGAGCTGGGTGTCGAGGGCTCCGACCAGGACGCCCTCGTGGTCAAGGTCGGCACCGGGGTCGGCTGCGGCGTGATCGTGGCCGGGCGCGTCTACCGGGGCGCGCAGGGCAGCGCCGGGGACATCGGGCACATCCACGTCCACGCAGCCGACGGCCGCAGCGTGCTGTGCCGCTGCGGCAACACCAACTGCCTGGAGGCGCTGGCCAGCGGGGCCTCGCTGCTGCGCGACGCCCTCGACGCCGGCCTGCCGGTCGCCAGCACCCGGGACGTCGTCGCCCTCGCCGTCCGCGGGGACGGCCCGGCGCTGGAGCTGGTGCGAGACGCCGGCCGGACGATCGGCACCGTGCTGGCCGCGCTGGTCAACTTCTTCAACCCGCACCGGATCGTGGTCACCGGCGGGGTGGCCCAGGCCGGCCTGCCGCTGCTGTCGGGCATCCGGGAGTCCGTCTACGCCCGCGCGATGCCGCTGGCCGCCCGCACCCTGGACATCTCGGTCAGCGACGCCCCGGAGCTCTCCGGGCGGGTCGGCGCGGCACTGATGGCCATCGAGGGCTACCTGGACGACGAGTCCGTCCGGCAGGCCATCACCAGCTGACCGGCGGCCGAAACCGGCAGCCCATCTCGTTTCGGTAACGGTTCACCGGGACCTGGGTCACACACGCTCAGCCAGACCATAGGTTGACGCTGCAACGGACTAATGCTCATTGCTGAGCATAAGTGGAGGCGGTGGGAGTGAGCGGCGTGCTGCTCGAGATGCAGGGGATCGTCAAGACCTTCCCCGGGGTACGGGCCCTCGACGGCGTCGACCTCGACGTCCGCGCGGGCGAGGTGCACTGCCTGCTCGGCCAGAACGGCGCGGGGAAGTCCACGCTGATCAAGGTGCTGGCCGGCGCGCACCAGCCCGACGAGGGGACCATCCGGTGGGAGGGCGAGCCGATCCGGCTCACCGACCCGCAGGCGGCGATGAGCCGCGGGATCGCGACCATCTACCAGGAGCTGGACCTGGTCGCCGGCCTCTCCGTCGCCGACAACGTCTTCCTCGGCCGGGAGCGCTCCCGGTTCGGCCTCAGCCGACCGGCCGCCGACCACCGGGCCACGGCCGCGCTGCTCACCCGGCTCGGCCACCCCGAGATCCGGCCCGGCGCCGAGGTCGGCACGCTCTCGGCGGCCAGCCAGCAGATGGTGAGCATGGCCCGCGCGCTGTCCCAGGACGCCCGGCTGATCGTCATGGACGAGCCCTCCGCGGTGCTGGACAACGAGGAGGTCGAGCGGCTGTTCACCGTCGTCCGCGACCTCACCGCCGACGGGGTGGCCGTCGTCTACATCTCCCACCGGCTGGAGGAGATCCGGCAGATCGGCGACCGGATCACCGTCATCAAGGACGGCGCGACGGTGGCCACCGGCCTGCCCGCCCGGGAGACCTCGACCCGCGAGGTCATCTCCCTGATGACCGGCCGCACCATCGAGTACGTCTTCCCCCAGCGCACCGAGCGCGCCGCGGCCACCGCGGCGCCGCTGCTGGAGGTCGAGCACCTGACCGTGCCCGGCCACGTCGACGACGTGTCCTTCACCGTCGCGCCCGGGGAGATCCTGGGCCTGGCCGGGCTGGTGGGCTCGGGCCGCTCCGAGGTGCTGGAGGCCGTCTACGGCGCGCGGCGCCCCAGCACCGGCCAGGTCCGGGTCGGCGGCAAGCGGCTGCGCCCCGGCGACGTGGCCGCGGCGGTCGGCGCGGGGGTCGGGCTGGCCCCGGAGGAGCGCAAGAGCCAGGCGCTGCTGCTCGGCGAGCCGATCTACCGCAACATCACCGTGTCCAGCCTGTCCCGCTTCGCCCGCGCCGGCTTCCTGTCCGGCCGGGCCGAGCGGGCCGCCGCCCGCGAGCAGACCGACGCGCTGGACCTGCGCCCGGTCGACGTCGACCGCGAGGTCCGCACGCTGTCCGGCGGCAACCAGCAGAAGGTAGTGCTGGCCCGTTGGCTGCTGCGCGACTGCCGGGTGCTGCTGCTGGACGAGCCCACCCGCGGCGTCGACGTCGGCGCCCGGTCGGAGATCTACGCGCTGATCCGCGCGCTGGCCGACCGCGGCGTGGCCGTCGTCCTGGTCAGCAGCGAGATCCCCGAGGTGCTCGGTCTGGCCGACCGGGTCCTCGTGCTGGCCGACGGCCGCGTGCTGGCCGACGAGCCGGCCACCGCACTGGACGAGCACCGGGTCCTGGACCTGGTCATGCAGGGGCTCCCCACCGGGGCCACCCACACCATCGAGGGGCACGTGGCATGAGCGAGCAGACCACCACCGGCAGCACGACCACCGCGTCGGACGCGCCGGCACCCAGCACCCCGACGTCGTCGGGCGCCGGCCTCCTGGCCGGCCCGGTCGGGCGCAACCTCGGCCTGGTCGTCGCGTTCGCCCTGCTGTGCATCGTCGGGATCATCACCGCCGGCGACCGGTTCGCCAGCACCGACAACGTGCTGACCATCCTCCGGCTGGCCGCCGTCGTCGGCGTGGTCAGCATCGGGATGACCTTCGTGATCATCGGCGGCGGGATCGACCTGTCCGTCGGCGCCCTGGTCGCGCTGGCCTCGATCTGGGCCACCACGCTGGCCACCCAGGCGCTGGCCGCCGACACGCACTGGATCCTCATGGCCGGCGCCGCCGTCCTGGTCGGTGCGATCGCCGGGCTGGTCAACGGGGTGGTGATCGCCTACGGGAAACTGGTGGCCTTCATCGCCACCCTGGCCATGCTCGCCGCCGCCCGCGGCCTGGCCGAGATCATCGCCAACCGGCGCACCCAGATCGTCCAGGACCAGGACTTCCTCCGGTTCTTCTCCAGCAGCCCGCTCGGCGTCCCGACGCTGGTCTGGATGTTCGCCCTGGTCGCCCTCGCCGGCTGGGTGCTGCTCAACCGCACCACCTTCGGCCGGCGCACCTTCGCCGTTGGCGGCAACGCCGAGGCCGCCCGCCTGGCCGGCATCCGGGTGCAGCGGCACACGGTCGCCCTCTACGTGCTGTCCGGGGTGACCTGCGGCCTGGCCGCGGTCATGCTCATGGCCCGGACGACGACCGGCAGCTCCACCCACGGCACGCTGCTGGAGCTGGACGCGATCGCCGCCGTCGTCATCGGCGGCACGCTGCTGATCGGTGGCCGCGGCACGATCGTCGGCACCGTCCTGGGCGTGCTGATCTTCACCACGCTCAGCAACGTCTTCACGCTGAACAACCTGTCCAGCTCCGCCCAGGCCGTGGCCAAGGGCGTGATCATCGTGGCCGCCGTCCTGCTCCAGCAGCGGGTCGCCGCCGGCCGTCGGCAGCGCCGCTCGCCCAAGGCCCTGCCGCCCACCGCTGCGGAGGGCGCCCCCGCCGGCGCCAGCCCCGGCGTCCCCGCTTCCTGACCCCTCCCACGGCACCACCCACCCCCCTCAAGGAGAAACACATGTCCGCACGGCACCGTCGCCTGCTGACCAGCACCGTCGCCCTGCTCGGCGCCGGTGTCATGGTCGCCGGCTGCACCGGCAACACCCCCGAGGCCTCCAGCTCCGGCGGGGGCGGCAACAACGCCGCCAGCTCCAACGACGACGCCGGTGACACCGTCACCATCGGCTTCTCCGCCCCGGCCGCCGACCACGGCTGGATGGCCCAGATCACCGCAGCCGCCCGGGCCGAGGCCGACGGCTACGACGACGTCGAGCTGGTCGTCGCCGAGGGCACCAACGACGTGTCCGCCCAGATCGCCCAGGTCGAGACCTTCATCAACGACGGCGTCGACGCGATCGTGCTGCTGCCCTTCGACGGTGCCGCGCTCACCCCGATCGCGCTGGAGGCCATGGAGGCCGGCATCCCGGTCATCAACGTCGACCGCGAGTTCGACGACCCGGACGCCGCCCGCGTGACGATCCTGGGCGACAACTACGGCATGGGCGTCTCCGCCGGTGCCTACATCTGCTCGCAGCTCGAGGACAAGCCCGACGCCGTCGTGGCCGAGGTCGCCGGCATCGACTCCCTGCCCCTGACCCAGGAGCGCAGCCAGGGCTTCTCCGACGCCCTCGCCGACTGCGGCCTGGACGTCGACAACCGGGTCGCCGCGGAGTTCACCGTGGAGTCCGGCGAGGAGGTCACGGCGAACCTGCTGCAGGCCGCCCCGCAGATCGACGCCATCTGGAACCACGACGACGACCAGGGCATCGGCGTCCTGGCCGCCATCACCAACGCCGGCCGCGACGAGTTCTTCATGGTCGGCGGCGCCGGCTCGGCCAACGCCATGCGCAGCATCCAGGCCGGCGACTCGGTCCTGCAGGCCACCGTCATCTACCCGGCCAGCCAGGCCGCGGACGGCGTCCGGCTGGCCCGCCTGATCGCCCAGGGCAAGGCGCTCTCGGACCTCATCGACGTCGAGGTGCCCCGCCAGATCACCCTGTCGGCCCCGGTCGTGACCGCGGACAACGTCGACCAGTACATCGACAGCGCGTTCGAGTCCTGATCCCCCGCCGGGGTGCGCGGCCCGCCCGCGCACCCCGGCTCCCCACGGAAGGACCGGCATGAGCACCCCCCTCCGCGTCGCGATGATCGGGCACGCCTTCATGGGCAAGGCCCACTCGCACGCCTGGCGCACCGCGCCCCGCTTCTTCGACCTCCCGCTGCGCCCCGAGCTCGCCGTCCTGGTCGGCCGCGACGCCGAGCGGACCGCCGCCGCGGCGGAGCAGCTCGGCTGGGCCGAGACCGCCACCGACTGGCGCGCGGTCCTCGAGCGGCACGACGTCGACCTGGTCGACATCTGCACCCCCGGCGACACCCACGCCGAGATCGCCATCGCCGCGCTCGAGGCCGGCAAGCACGTGCTGTGCGAGAAGCCGCTGGCCAACTCGGTCGCCGAGGCCGAGGCCATGACCGCCGCGGCCGACCGCGCCGCCGCGCACGGCGTCCGGGCGATGGTCGGGTTCACCTACCGCCGGGTCCCGGCCATCGCGCTGGCCCGCCAGCTCGTGGCCGAGGGCCGGATCGGCCAGGTCCGGCACGTCCGGGCCGCCTACCTGCAGGACTGGATCGCCGACCCCGAGGCACCGATGTCGTGGCGGCTGGAGGCCGACAAGGCCGGCTCCGGGGCGCTGGGCGACATCGGCGCGCACGTGGTCGACCTGACCCAGCACATCACCGGCGAGACCGTCACCGGGGTCAGCGCGGCGCTGGAGACGTTCGTGAAGGAGCGCCCGTTGCCGGCCGCGGCCGGGTCGCTGTCGGGCACCGCCGGAGAGGGCACCGGCACGGTCACCGTCGACGACGCCGCCGTGTTCCTCGCCCGCTTCTCCGGCGGCGGGCTGGCCACCTTCGAGGCCACCCGCTTCGCCCTGGGCCGCAAGAACGCCATCCGCTTGGAGATCAACGGCTCCCTGGGCAGCCTGGCGTTCGACTTCGAGGACATGAACGTCCTGCACTTCTTCGACGGCGCCGACCCGGCGGCCACCGCCGGCTTCCGCCGGATCGTGGTCACCGAGCCCGACCACCCCTACGTCGCCGGCTGGTGGCCGGCCGGCCACGGGCTGGGCTACGAGCACGCCTTCACCCACCAGGTGGTCGACCTGGTCGGCGCACTCGCCGCGGGCGAGCAGCCCACGCCGTCCTTCGCCGACGGGCTGGCCGTGCAGCATGTGCTGGACGCCGTGCAGCGCAGCGCCGCCGACCGGTCCACCTGGACCCCCGTCGTCCTTGACCCGAGGAGTTCCTGATGCCCCGCCCCGTCACCCTGTTCACCGGCCAGTGGGCCGACCTGCCCTTCGCCGAGGTCTGCGAGCTCGCCTCCGGGTGGGGCTACGACGGCCTGGAGATCGCCTGCTGGGGCGACCACCTCGACGTCGTCCGGGCCACCGAGGACGACGGCTACCTGCGCGCGAAGAAGGACCTGCTGGAGCAGCACGGCCTGCAGGTCTTCGCGATCAGCAACCACCTCAACGGCCAGGCCGTCTGCGACGACCCGATCGACGAGCGGCACGCCAACATGGTCGACCCCCGCGTGTGGGGCGACGGCGACCCCGAGGGTGTCCGCCGCCGGGCCGCCGAGGAGATGAAGGCCACCGCCCGCGCGGCGCAGGCCCTCGGCGTCAAGACGGTCGTCGGGTTCACCGGGTCCTCGATCTGGAAGACCGTGGCCATGTTCCCGCCGGTGCCCGAGTCGATGGTCGAGGCCGGCTACCGCGACTTCGCCGACCGGTGGAACCCGATCCTCGACGAGTTCGACGCCGCCGGCGTCCGGTTCGCCCACGAGGTGCACCCCTCGGAGATCGCCTACGACTACTGGACGACGGTCGCCACCATGGAGGCCATCGGCCACCGGGAGGCCTTCGGCCTCAACTGGGACCCCAGCCACTTCGTGTGGCAGGACCTGGACCCGGTCGGGTTCCTCTGGGACTTCAAGGACCGGATCTACCACGTGGACTGCAAGGACGCGAAGAAGCAGGTCGGCAACGGCCGCAACGGCCGGATGGGCTCGCACCTGCCCTGGGCCGACCCGCGCCGCGGCTGGGACTTCGTCTCCACCGGGCACGGCGACGTCCCCTGGGAGGCGTGCTTCCGGATGCTGAACACCATCGGCTACGACGGCCCGATCTCCGTGGAGTGGGAGGACGCCGGCATGGACCGCCTGGTCGGTGCCCCCGAGGCCCTGGAGTTCGTCCGGAAGCTGGCCTTCGACCCGCCGTCGGCCGCGTTCGACGCCGCCTTCTCGCGCAGCTGACCCGCCGCCCGCGCACCGCGGGCGTCGAGGAGACTGGACCCTCGTGAGCACCGCAGCACCAGCCCCCGCCGGATCCTCCCGACGGGGGCTGGTGCTCGTCGCCGTGGCGATCGTGCTGACCGGGTTCAACCTGCGGACGGCGGTCAACGGCGTCGGGCCGGTGCTGCAGGAGATCGAGGACGGCCTCGGCATCTCCTCGGGCGCCGCCGGCCTGATCACCACGATGCCGCTGCTGTGCTTCGCGGTCATCGGGTTCGCCGGTCCCCCGCTGGCCGCCCGGTTCCGCGACGGGCACGTGCTGGCCGCCGCCCTGCTGGTGATGGCGCTGGGCGTGGTCGGCCGGGCCGCGGCGCCGTCGTTCTGGCTGTTCCTGCTGGGCACCGTGGCCACCATGGTCGGCGGTGCGCTGGGCAACGTGCTGCTGCCGGGCATCGTCAAGCACTGGTTCCCCACCCGGACCGGGCTGCTGGTCGGCGCCTACAGCACCACCATGGCCGTCGGCGGTGCGGTGGCCAGCGTCTCGACCGCGCCGATCGCCGCCTCGGTGGGGGTCGACGGCTGGCGGTGGGCGCTGGGCGTGTGGGCGGTGTTCGCCGTCCTGGCCGTCGTCCCGTGGTTGCTGGTGCCGCGCCGGACGTCGGTGGGCGGGGCACCGCGCGGCGTCCGGCTGCGCCTGCTGGTGCGGTCTTCGCTGGCCTGGCAGCTGGCCGTGTTCTTCGGCCTGCAGGCGATGCAGGCCTACGTGATCGTCGGGTGGACGGCGCAGTACCTGCGCGACGAGGGCATGTCCGCGGCTGCCGCCGGCGTGCTGGTCGGGGTGAACGCGCTGATCGTGATCCCGCTGAACGCGCTGGTGCCGTCGGGTGCGGTGCGGCAGTCCTGGCAGCGGCCGATGCTGGTCGGCTTCATGGCCTGCTACCTGGTCGGCTGGACCGGGCTGCTGCTGTCGCCGCTGACCCTGACCTGGCTGTGGATGTCGATGCTCGGCATCGGGATGGGCACCTTCGCGATGGTGCTGTCGCTGCTCGGCCTGCGGGCGCGCACGCCGGAGACGGTGAACGCGCTGTCGACCGTGGTGCAGGGCTGGGGCTACGCGATCGCCGCGGCCGGCCCGGTGCTGGTCGGGCTGCTGCGCGGGCTGACCGGCGGCTACACCGGCATGTTCGTGCTGGTCTACGCCGGGGTGGCCGGGCTGTTCGTGACCGGATGGCTGGTCTGCGCCGACCGCCAGGTCGACGACGAGGTGCCGGGTCTGCAGACGTCCACGACGCCGACCGGGTCCCCCGCGGTCGAGGCGGCCGGCGTGGAGTCCCCGGTGGTGCTCGAACCCCGCGGCTGACCCGGGTTTCGGCTCAAGCCGGAACACAACTGTCCGATGAGGGGGCGACACCCCCACCGGACGGAGCCTGCATGACCACGACCGAGGCGACCGCCAGGGCCAGGACCGCCGTACGACCCACCGGGGTCGAGCGCAGCTTCGGGGCCGACGAGCTCATCGTCTCCAAGACCGACCGCCGCGGCGTCATCACCTACGCCAACGACGTCTTCCTGCGCGTCGGCGCGTACTCCCTGGACGAGGTCATCGGGCAGCCGCACAACCTCATCCGGCACCCCGAGATGCCCCGCGCGGTGTTCCACCTGCTCTGGGACACCATCAGCCGCGGCCACGAGCTCTTCGCCTACATCAACAACCTGGCCGCCGACGGCGCCCACTACTGGGTGCTCGCCCACGTCACGCCCTCGGTCGACGAGCGCGGCACGATCGTCGGCTACCACTCCAACCGCCGCCGGCCCTCCCCCGGCGCCCTGGCCCAGATCCGCCCCCTCTACGCGGCCCTGCTCGCCGAGGAGCGCCGGCACTCCACCGCCAAGGCCGCCGTCACCGCCTCCGCCCAGCTCCTGGACCGGCTGGTGGCCGAGAAGGCCGCCGGCTACGAGGACATGATCTGGTCCATCATCGCCGCCCAGGAGAACTGACATGGCCCTGCACCGCCCCTCCCGCGGCCGCGACGACGCCGCCGAGCTCGCCGTCTACCGCGCCTTCGTCGCCCAGCTCACCGAGGACTGCGCCGCGGCCGCCCGCGGTGACCTCGAGGCCCGCAGCCGCCCGGTGCCCGGGTCCGCCGACATCCCCGCCCTCGTCGCCCTGGGCGACGGCGTCAACCGGGTCCTGGACGTCTCCGACGCCTTCGTCCGCGAGGCCAGCGCCTCCCTGACCTCGGCGTCCGAGGGCCGGTTCCACCGCAAGGTCCTGCTCACCGGCCTGCCCGGCTCCTTCAAGCGCAGCGCCGCCACCATCAACGCCGCCCGCGACGCCATGCGCGACTCCGCCGGCCGGGTGGACGCCGCCGCCGTCGCCCGCCTGGAGCTGGCCGACGAGTTCGAGTCCGTGGTGCTGTCGACCTCGGAGGGCGTGGCGACCGCGGCCACCGAGCTGTCGGCGACCGCCGCCGGGCTGACCGGGGCCGCCGGGGCCGCCAGCACCGAGGTGGGCGCCGCGCGCACCACCATCGACTCGCTGACCCGCTCGTCCCAGGAGATCCAGCAGGTCATCGCGCTGATCGAGACGGTGGCCGGGCAGACCCGGCTGCTGGCGCTCAACGCCACCATCGAGGCCGCCCGGGCCGGCGAGGCCGGGCGCGGCTTCGCGGTGGTCGCCAGCGAGGTCAAGGACCTCGCCGACCAGACCGGCCGGGCCACCGAGCAGGTCACCGAGCAGGTCGCGGCCATCCAGGCCTCCTGCGGGGACGTCGCGGCGGTGATGAGCTCGGTCGGGGACACCGTGCTGGCGATGACCGGGCTGGTGGAGGGGATCGCCGCCGCCGTCGACGGCTCGCACTCCCTCGGCGGGGTCACCGACCAGACCGGGCTGTCCCGGCTGGCCGAGCAGCTCAGCTCGGAGATGACCGGCTTCCTGGCCGCGATGCGGCACTGACCGCCGGCGCGGGATGAGGACCTCCTCATCCCGCGCTCACCGCGGTGCCACCGACGGGCCGCAGGGTCGGCCGGTGACCTCCTCGCTGCTCGCCCCCGCCGCCGGCCCGGACCTCACCTCCGCCTGGCCGGGGACGCTGCAGCTGCTGCTGGGCGAGGCGGCCGTGGACCTGTGGACGGCGGCCCTGGCACCGACCGGGGCGGCGCTGCGCGGGCTGCGGGCGACGTCGGTCTCGCTACGCACCGACGGCAGCGCGACGGTGCAGTACGCCGCGGCGCTCGAGGTCGCCGGCCGTCCCGCCCGGGACACCCTCGCCGCCACCACCGGCAGCCGGATCCCGCCCGGCGCCGCGGTGCTGGCCGGCGACGTCGACGGCGCCGAGACCCGGGTCGGCCTGTGGCGCTGGCCGCACGACCCCGCCCTGCCGGCACTGGCGAGGGCCACCTCGACCGCCGCGGTGGGCCGGTGGCTCGGCGCGGCCGACGCCGTCCTGCGGGTGCGGGCGTACCGGCCCGGCCGCCGGGCCGTGGTCGAGGTGACCGCCCCGGACCGGCGCTGGTTCCTCAAGGTGGTCCGGCCGGCCGAGGTCGCCGGCCTGCTGGCCCGGCACCGGGTGCTCGCCGGCGCGGTGCCCGCTCCCCCGGTGCTGACCGCCACCGACGACGGCGTCTTGGTCCTGCCGGCACTGCCGGGCACCCCGGCCCGCGCGCTGCTCGCCGACCCGACCGCCCGCCCGGCGGCGGCGACGCTGACCGCCCTGCTCGACCGGCTGCCCGGCGAGCTCCTCGCGCTGCCCCGGGTGCGCGGGCCGCTGGAGCGGGCCGGCGGGCACGCGGCGGTGCTGGCGCTGGTGCTGCCGCACCTGCGGCACCGGTGGGACCGGGTGGCCGGTCGGCTCGCCGACGCCGACCCGGGCACGCACCCGCTGGTGCCGGTGCACGGGGACCTCTACGAGGCCCAGCTGCTGGTGGACCGGGGCGAGGTCACCGGCCTGCTGGACGTCGACGGTGCCGGGGCCGGGCACCGCATCGACGACTGGGCCACCCTGCTGGGGCACATGGCGGTCGCCGGGGCGCACGGGTACCGCGCCGAGCTCGCCGCGGCCCTGCCGTGGGGGCCGGCGGAGCTGGCGCCGCGGGTCACGGCGGTCGTGCTGGGCCTGGCCACCGGGCCGTTCCGGGTGCAGCAGCGGGGGTGGCCGCGGGCGACCGAGGCCCGGCTGGCGCTGGTCGAGCAGCTGCTCGACGGGGCGTGAGAGAGGGCTCATCGAGCTCTCCCGGTGGCCTCACGGCGGCTGCGCAGAGTGGTCCCCGTCAGCATGACCACCGATCGAGGAGGACCCCCGTGAACCGCCCCGCCACCTGGAAGACCATCACCTTCGGCGTCGCCCTGACCGGCCTGGGCATCGCCGGTGCCGGCGTCGCCGTGGCCGACGACGACGCGCCGGCCACCCAGCCGACCTCGGTCTCCGACGTCCCCGCCGACGACACCCCCGGCGACGTCACCCCCGACACCGCGACCCCGGACACCGCGACGCCCGACGACAACACCCCGGACACCGCGACCCCCGACGACGACACCCCGGACGACGCCGACGACACCCCCGACGCCTGACCCAGCCGTGGGGATGGGCGACCGGCTCAGACCAACCGGTAGCCCATCCCGCGGACGGTCTCGATGCGGGCAGCACCCAGCTTCTTGCGCAGGTACCGGACGTAGACGTCGACCACGTTGCTGCCCGGGTCGAAGTCGTAGCCCCACACGTGGGACAGCAGCTGCTCGCGGGCCAGCACCTGGCCAGGGTGCCGCAGGAAGGTCTCGGCCAGCGCGAACTCCCGCGCCGACAGGTCCACCGTGCGACCACCGACGTGCGCCCGCCGGGTGCGCAGGTCCAGCGCGAGGTCGCCGACGGTGAGCACGGTCAGCTCGCCGCCCTGCCGGTCCGGGGCCAGCCGCAGCCGCACCCGGGCGAGCAGCTCCTCGAACCGGAACGGCTTGGGCATGTAGTCGTCGGCACCGCCCTCGAGCCCGGCGACGGTGTCGGTGACCGAGTCCCGGGCGGTGAGGACGACGACCGGGACGGCGCTGCCCTCCGACCGCAGCGCGCGCAGCACCGCGAAGCCGTCCAGCACCGGCAGCCCGATGTCCAGCACCACCAGGTCGTGGTCCCCGCTGCGGGCGGCGTCCAGCGCGGACAGCCCGTCGCCGACCACGGTGACGGTGAACCCGTTGGCCTTCAGGCCCTTCTCCACGAACGAGGCGATGCGCGGTTCGTCCTCGGCGACCAGGATCCGGCTCACGGGGTCTCTCCTCCAGCTCGTGGGTCGTCGGCGGTGGCCAGGGCGTCGTCCACCGTGCCGTCCGGGGTGTCGGCGGGCGGGGCCGGCCGGGCGGGCAGCACCAGGCTGAAGGTGGCGCCCTGGCCGGGCACCGAGTCCAGCGCCACCCGCCCACCGTGCGCGGCCGCGATGGCGGTGACGACGGCGAGGCCCAGCCCGGCGCCGTCGGTCCGCCGGGCGCCGGCCGACCCCCGGCCGAACCGGGCGAAGATCCGCTCGCGGTCGGCGTCGGACACCCCGGGGCCGGTGTCGGCGACCCAGAACCGCAGCTCGTCGCCGGTCCGACGGCTGCCGATGCCGATCCGGTCGCCGGGCTCGGTCACGTGGCAGGCGTTGTCGGCCAGCGCGACGACGGCCTGGGTCACCCGCTGCGGGTCCAGGACGGCGTCCAGCTCGGCCGCGGACTCCAGCACCCACTCCCGGTCGCCGAGCCGACGCACCTTGGAGACCACCTCGGCGGTGAGGGCGGCGATGTCGACCGGCTGCGGGCGGACGAAGGCCGGCTGCTCGGCCCGCGCCAGCAGCAGCAGGTCGGAGACGATGCGGTTCATCCGCTCGAGCTCGTCGTCGACCAGCGCGACGGTCTCCCGGACGTCGGCCGGGTCGGTCGGGTCGAGCACCTCGAGGTGGCCGCGGACGATGGTGATCGGCGTCCGCAGCTCGTGGCCGGCGTCGTCCAGGAACCGGCGCTGGGCGGCGACCCCGCCCTCGACCCGGTCGAGCATCGCGTTCACCGACCGGGCCAGGTCGGCCAGCTCGTCGCCGGGGCCCTCGGCCACCTCGATCCGGCCGGACAGGTCGGTCTCGGTGATGCCCTGGGCGGTCGCGGCGACGTCGCGCACCGGGCGCAGGATCCGCCCGGCGACGACCCACGCGCCCCCGGCGGCGGCCAGCGAGGTCAACCCGCCGACCAGCAGCATGAGGCGCGCGGTGTCGTCGGCGGGCTGCCGCTCCTCGTCGGCGAAGAAGGCGGCCACGACCACGCCGGTGGCCGGGTCGTCGGCCAGGCTGACCGGCACCGCGAGGTACAGCACCTCCCCGGCCCCGGAGGCGTAGGTGCCCGAGGTCGTGGTGGTCGCCGAGCTGACCAGCGCGGTGAACGCCGGGTCCTCGGCCAGGCGGACCGGGGCCTCGATCCGGCTCTGGAACCGGTAGGTGCCGTCGACGTAGCCGAGGAACTTCTCGTTGGGCCGGGCCTGGTTGTAGGTGATCACCGCCTGCAGGACGTCGGCGACGGAGGCGAACCCCTGGCCGGTGCCGGGGTCCAGCCCGTTGTCGACCAGGGCGCGGAACTCGGTCACCTCGGCGCGCAGGGACTCGGCCATCCGGGCGTCGGTCTGGGCGACCAGCAGCCGCCAGGTGACGAAGGTGACCGCGGCGAGGGACAGCAGGACCAGCAGCAGGACCCAGCCGATGATGCGGGTGCGCGCAGCACGGGGCGACCACCGTCGCCGACCCCGGCTGCCGCGGTCAGTCCTCACCGTCGTCGACACCGTCGTCCGGGTCGTCGTCGTCATCGTCGTCATCGTCCAGCGGCGGCGGGGGGACGACGTCGGTCGGCCCCGCAGTCCCGGTCGGCGAGCTGGTGACCGGGGCGGTGGGCGAGGGCACCGCGGTCGGCGCCGGCACGGAGATCGGGGCGGGGACCCGCCCGATGCCGGTGGCCGAGGGCTGCAGCGCCAGCCAGCCCACCCCGAGCAGCACCGCGCCCAGCGCGGTCACGAGGACCACGAGCAGGGCAGGCCGGGTGCGCACCGCCCCAGCGTGCCGCACGCTGGGGCGGCACCCGTGAGACACCGATGAGAGGACTCTCATGTCCAGCACCACCGACGCCGCCGTCCCGCTGCCCGGCGACCGCTCGATGCGGGCCACCGTCGTGCTGCCCGACAGCGAGGCGCCGGCGGGTGGCTGGCCCGGCGTGCTCGTGGTCCACGAGGTCTTCGGCGTGACCCCGGAGATCACCGCGGTCGCCACGATGTTCGCCGACCGGGGGTGGGTCGCCGTCGTCCCCGACCTGGTCAGCGCCGGGAGCCGGATGGCCTGCCTGCTGCGCACCGCCAAGGAGATGGTCGCCCGCCGCCCGGGCCCGGTCATCGACGACCTGGTCGCCGTCCAGCGGTGGCTCGCTGCGCGCGACGACGTCGCGGCCGACCGGACGACGGCGATCGGGTTCTGCATGGGTGGGCAGTTCGCCCTGCTGCTGGGCACGCTCGCGCCGGACGGGCTCGCCGCGGTCAGCGCCAACTACGGGCAGCCCCCGGCCGACGACGTCGACCTCACGCGGTGCCCGCCGGTGATCGCCAGCTACGGGGAGCGGGACCGGTCGCTGCCCGGCGCCGGCCCGGCGCTGCAGGCCCGGTTGACCGCCGCCGGGGTGGCCAACGAGGTGCACACCTACCCGGGGGCGGCGCACTCCTTCCTGACCGGTGACCACCGGCTGCTGGGCTTCGTGCCGCTGCCGGGCACCCGGTACACCGCGTCGGCGGCCGAGCAGGCCTGGCCGCGGATCTTCGCCTTCCTGGAGGAGCACACCGCCCCGCACGGGTGACACCCCCTCCAGATCGCGGCCCGGCGGCCGATGGATCCCCGAGGTGTGCACCGGGCACGCCGGAGGGAGCCGTCCGTCGTGGGCAGTGCGTGGGGTGCCGACCGCAGGATCCTGGCCGCCGGGATGGCGGCCACCGTGGTGGTCGGCTTCGTCGTCGCGGCCGCCGTCGACGCGCTGGCCGCCCCCGAGGTGGCCGTCGCCGAGGGCTACGGACCCGGTGACGGCCTCAGCCGCTGGGTGCTGGGCACTGCCGACCCGGTCGCGCTCGTCCCCGCCGCCGAGGCCACGCCCGGTGTGGTGAACGCCCAGCCGCTGTTCGACGGCGGGGTGCTGGTCGCCACCACCTCGGCCGACCCGACCGGTCTGGCCGCGATCCCCGGTGTGACCTCGGTCGAGCCGTCGGTGTCCGCCGAGCTGATGGCCGACCCGACCGACCCCTACTGGTCGGACTACGGCTACAACCTGGAGAACACCGGCACGAACTTCTACAACCAGACCGGGACGCGGGACGCCGACGTCGACGCCACCGCCGGGTGGGCCGCGACCACCGGCACCGGCGAGGTGGTGGCCGTGCTCGACTCCGGCTACGACCTCGACCACCCGGACATGTCCGGTGCCCTGTGGAGCAACCCGCTGGAGGCCTGCGGATCGGTCGACACCGACGGCAACGGACTGGCCGGGGACTGCAACGGCTGGGACTTCACCCGCAACGCGCCGATCACCGACGCGACCGAGAGCGGCTCGCACGGCGTGGCGGTCAGCGGTGTCGCCGCGGCGCGGGCAGGCAACGGGATCGGCTCGGCCGGCGTGGCCCCGGGGGCCAGCATCATGCCGCTGGTCATCGGGAGCGGATCGACGGTGGACGTCAACCTGGGCGCGCAGGCCATCCGGTACGCCGTGGACCACGGCGCCACGGTCATCAACGCCTCGTGGGGCGGGCCCACGCTGCTGCCGGCCCTGCAGTCGGCGGTGGCCTACGCCGGGGCGAACGACGTCCTGGTCGTGGCCGCGGCGGGCAACGACGCGGTCGACCGCGACGCCACGCCCATGTACCCGGCGTCGCTCCCCGACCCGGCGATCGTGTCGGTGGGCAGCTCGACCGCGGCCGACACGCTGTCCGCGTTCTCGGCCTGGGGTGCGACCTCGGTGGACCTCATGGCACCGGGCACGCTGGTCTTCCTGCCCTGGCCCGACGGCGGGTACCGGCTGGCGTCGGGCACGTCGTTCTCCGCCCCGGAGGTGGCCGCCGTCATCGCGCAGTACCGCAGCCTCATGCCCACGGCCACCGCGCAGGACATCAAGCAGGCGCTGCTGGCCGACGTCGACCCGATCCCGGGGTTCGTCGGCCGGTCGGTCTCCGGTGGCCGGCTCACGACGAACGGGCTGGCCGCGCTCGGCACCACCCAGGTGCGCTGGACCTACAGCTCGATGACCGGCGCACCGGGCCCGGTGCGCCCCGCCCTGACCACCAGCTCGAACCTGCCGACCGGCGACTACACCGCCGTGCTGGGTCTGGGGATGCGGGTGGACGGCCAGGTCTACGCCGTCGCCGGGCAGCCGCTGACCGTCGGCGGCTCGACCGTGGCCACCGACGACACCGGGACGGCGGCATTCCCGCTGGGCGCCCGCGGCCCGGCGTCGGGCGCCCTGGTCCTCTCCCCGACCACGACCCTGCTCGAGGGCCGCTACGTGCTCACCGTGCAGCTGCTGCTCGACGGTGACCCGTTCGGCCGCGCCTCGGCCGCCCCGCTCACGGTGGCGACGGCACCGACCCCGACCCCGACCGCAAGCCCGACCAGCGCCCCGACGACCGGCGGCCCGGCCCCCACGACGGCCGCGCCGCCGACCGGGACGTCGCCCGGCGGCAGCTCCCCCACCTCTGGACCCGGCGCGACCGGATCGCCCGCGCCCTCGGGCACGGCCGGCCCGAGCAGCACACCGGCCGCGCCCACCACACCGGGCAGCGGGTCCGCACCGACCACGGCTGCCGGACCGACATCGACCGCAGGTCCGACCGCCGCCCCGACGGCGGCACCCAGCACCACCCGCCCGGCCGTCCCGACGGCCACTGCACCCACCAGCGCCGGGCCGACGTCGACCACGACGCCGACCACCGGTGCTGGCCCGACCAGCAGCACCCCGGGCGCGGGTCCGACGAGCACGTCTCCCCGACCGACCACGACCGCGGCCCCGACCGCGGTGGGGACCGCCCCGCCCAGCGGCGGCACCGTCTACCCGGGTGTCGGGGACTTCCTGGTCACCTCGGTCAGCCCCGACCACGTGGACGTGGCCGGTGGCGCGCAGGTCACCGTGGTCGGCACGTTCCCGTCCCGGCCGACCGTGCTCGTCGGCTCCACCACGACGGCGACGGTGGTCTCCTCCAGCGCGACGCAGGTCGTGTTCACCGCGCCTGCGCGGGTGGCCGGCAGCTACACCCTGCTGCTGTCCACGTCGGACGGGAAGAGATCCCAGCTGACCGGCGCACTCACCTACGTCGCGGGCACGGCTGCGCCGACCACCGCGGCGCCGACCAGCACGTCCGCGCCGGCAACCCCGACGGTCGCCGTCCCCTCGCCGACCCCGTCGGGGCCGGTGATCGTCACCGGGCCGGGCGGGCAGCGCCTGGTCGGTACGGCGTTCTTCAGCTCCATCCCGGCCTCGGTGTGGACGGTCGACTGCTCGTCGTCCTGCTCCGGGACGCTGCTCTAGGTGTTGCTCGTCATGACGTTGGTGACGCCGGCGTGGAGGCGTGAGGCGGGTGGTCG
>NZ_JBAPLV010000020.1:0-87721 GCF_037083865.1 Klenkia terrae
GTCCTACGTCCCGGCCCCTACCGCCCCGCTGTCAACAACCTCATGCACCGCAACATCCTAGGCGCGACGGGCGGTGACCGCCCAGAGCGGGTCGCCGCGGCCGGCCGGGGTGCGCAGCTGCACCTCGGGCTCGGTGAACCCGCCGGCCCGGCGCAGCAGCTCGACGACCAGTGCCCCGTGCTGGGCGTCGGAGGTGCCGAGCCAGCCGTGCACGGCCTTGGTCGGGAAGCAGCGGTTGGAGAAGGTGATCGCCACGGTCCCGCCGGGTCGCAGCACCCGGACGGCCTCGGTGAGCACCTCGACCGGACGGGTCAGGTAGTCGATCGAGACGCAGCAGACGACGGCGTCCACGTCGGCGTCGGGCAGCGGGATCCGCGGGTCGGCGTTGAGGTCGTGCACGATGCGCTGGGTCGCGGCCGGGTTCGCGTCGAGCTCCGCGGCGTTCATGCCCAGGACGACGAGCTCGACCGGCGGCTGCTCGAAGTGCGAGACCCACGACGACATCAGGTCCAGCACCCGGCCGGTGAGTCCGAGCTCGGTGTACAGCGCCCCGACCGCGGCGATCGCGCGGTCGTCGATGTGCGTGACCAGGCGGGGCGGGCCGTAGAAGACGGTGTCCGGCGTGGGGTCGTCCCGGTCGAAGAAGCCGGGCGGGAAGCCGTCGTACGGGTCGGTGGTCACCCGTCGAGTCTGCGGCCGGTGCGGGGGTCTCCGCCGGGCGGAGCGGGCGCTGCGGTAAGGTTCTGGAGCGCTCACGCGGGTGTAGTTCAATGGTAGAACATCAGCTTCCCAAGCTGACAGTGCGAGTTCGATTCTCGTCACCCGCTCCACGTGAAAGGCCCCGGTCCGTCGTGGATCCCGGGGCCTTCGTCGTCGCTGCCGCCGGGCCGACCGACGTGAGCACCCGTCACCGAGAGCGGGTCGATCCGGGCTGCGGCGTAGCTTGAGGGCTCAACCAGTCGTCCCGAGGAGTTCCGCCGTGCCGCTTCCCGTCCTCCAGGTGATCGCCGCCAGCACCCGTCCCGGCCGCAAGGGCATCGCCGTCGCCCGCTGGGTGGCGCAGCAGGCCGAGGCGCACGGCGGGTTCGACGTCGAGCTGGTGGACCTGGCCGACGCCGGTCTGCCGGTGCTCGACGAGCCCAACCACCCGCGGCTGGGCCAGTACACCCAGCAGCACACCAAGGACTGGTCGGCGACGATCTCCCGGGCCGACGCCTTCGTGTTCGTCTTCCCCGAGTACAACCACTCGATGCCCGGCGGTCTGAAGAACGCGCTGGACTTCCTGTTCCACGAGTGGGCCGACAAGGCCGCCGGCCTGGTCTCCTACGGCGGCGTCTCGGCCGGCACCCGCTCGGCCGCTGCGCTCAAGCCGGTCCTCGGCGCGCTGCGCATGGTGCCCGTCGTCGAGGCCGCCACCATCCCGTTCTTCACCCAGTTCATCGACGAGGACGGCGTCTTCACCGGCAACGCGGAGCTGGAGGCCGGCGCCACGGCGATGCTCGACGAGATCGCCCGGCTGACCGCGGGCCTGCAGACCGTGCGCCGCTGACCGGCAGGCACGAGGCTGTCGGGATGGACCTGCGGACCCTCCCGACCGCCGACCTGGACGCCGGTGAGCTGGTCGCGCTCCGCGCCTTCCTGGACGGCGTCTTCACCGACGGCTTCCGGGACGACCACTGGAGCCACGCCCGCGGCGGCCTGCACGTCCTGGCCACCCGCAACGGCGAGCTCGTCGGGCACGCCGCGGTGGTCGGCCGCCAGCTCCTGGTCGGCGACCGGACCCTGCGCACCGGCTACGTCGAGGCCGTGGCGGTGGCCTCCTCGGCGCGCCGGCAGGGGGTCGCGACCGCACTGATGACCGAGGTCGAGCGGTTGGTGCGGGGCGGCTCCGAGCTCGGCGCGCTGGCCGCCAGCGTGGACGGCGTCGGGCTGTACGAGGCCCGCGGCTGGACCCGGTGGCAGGGCCCGCTGTGCGCCCTGACCCCGGACGGCCGGACCGAGGGCGACGCGTCCCGGGTCTACGTGCTGGCCACGCCGGAGACCCCGATCGCCCTGGACCCGACCATCCCCCTGGTCTGCGACTGGCGGCGCGGCAGCCTCTGGTGAGCTAGCGGGTTGTGCGCGCCGATTGCCACAGCGTGCCGACCCGCCGGAGCGGTGGGACAAGCGGTGCGCACGGTTCGTCCGGGACGCCGGAGGGCTGGCGGCCCGGCGTGCCAGCCGTCACGATCGACGCGGCGGATGTGAGACGGCATCGTTCCGCTCGTGCCCGCCCGACCAGGCCCTGCCCCCGCCCGGTCGCCCCCGGGTTCAGGCCGGCAGGAGCAGCGTGGCGTAGAGCGTCAGCCCAGGCCCGAAGGCCATGGCGACCACCGGCCCGTCGACGTCCCCGAGGTCCTCGAGGACCAGCAGCACCGTCGCCGACGAGCAGTTGCCGTGCTCGGCGAGCACCCGGCGCGAGGGCGCCATCTGCGCCTCGGTGAGCCCCAGCTGGTCGCGGGCGACGTCCAGGATCCGCGGGCCACCGGGGTGCACCGCCCACCCGGCCACGTCCTCCACCTTCAGGCCGGCGGTGTCCAGCAGCTCCTGCACCACGTCGCCGACGTGCCGGGCCAGCACGTCGGGCACCCGCGGCGACAGGCCCATCTTGAAGCCGAGGTCGGTGACGTCCCAGGTCATGTGGTCGGCGGTGGAGTGGTCGGTGCGCGCCACCGTCGCCGCCACCCGCATGCCGCGGCGGGCGTCGGGCTCGAGCACCACCGCGCTGGCCGCGTCGCTGAACAGCGCGTGCGCCACCACCTGCGACAGGTCGTGCCGGGCCGGCTGCACGTGCAGGCTGGTCAGCTCGCAGCACAGCAGCACCGCCGGCCGGGACCGCGCGGTCACGTAGTCCCCCACCGCGCCCAGGCCGGGCAGTGCCGCGTAGCAGCCCATGTGCCCGACCAGCAGGCGCTGCACCCCGGCCGGCATGCCCAGGTCGCTGGCCAGCCGGATGTCCAGACCCGGGGTGGCGTACCCGGTGCAGGTGACGACGGCGAACAGCCCGACGTCCCCGGGTGCCAAGCCCGCGGAGTCCAGCGCGGAGGCGACCGCCTGTTTGCCCAGCGGGAGCGCCTCGGTGATGAACCGCTCCATCCGGGCGCCGGTGCCCCACTGCGACAGGTCCTCGTGCACCGGGTTGGCCACCGCGTGCCGGGTCCGCACCCCGGCGGCGTCGAACACCCGGCGGGCCGACCGCAGGCTGGCGTAGTGCTCGGCGAAGAAGCCGTCCCACACCTCGTCCTGGGTGTAGGTCGCCGGCAGCGCCCGGCCGGCACCGGTGATCACGGCGCCGCTCATCGGGGCCGGTCCTGGGGAAACGTCACTCCTCGACGGTACGGGCGGGAGCGCCGGGGCGCTTGCGGCCGTAGCCGGCGAACAGGATGCCGCTCCAGCGCATCGGCACCATCCGCACGGTGGGCCGCCGTCCGCGCTTCCAGGCGACCAGGTCGCGCACCGACGGCCGCAGACCGACCAGCCGCAGGTCCAGGCCAAGGCGGTCGGCGGCGGCCAGCAGCCGGCGGCGGTCGACGAACAGTGCCGCGTCGTGGATGCCCGGCGGCGGCCCGCCCGGGATGCGCTCGGCGATGCCGATGGCCACCGGCCCGGCCAGCCGGGAGTCCGCGATCGCGTCGACGACCAGGGTCCCACCCGGCCTGAGCAGCCGGGCGCACTCCGCCAGCACCGCGACGTCGTCCTCGACGTGCTCGAGGATCTCGCCGCAGACGACGACGTCGGCGCACCCGTCGGCCAGCGGCACGGCCAGCACGGACCCGCGGACGGCGGCCACCCCGTGCTCTCTGGCCAGCCCCAGACCGGCCGCGCCGAGGTCGACCCCGACGTGCCGGTAGCCCAGCCTGCGGACGTGCGGGGCCATCAGACCGCCGCCGCAGGCCAGGTCCACCAGGACGGCGTCCGGGGACGGCGCCGGCGGCAGGTGCTCGGCGCGGGAGGCGGCCAGCCAGTGCAGCATCGCGAACCCACCGGCCGGGACCCACCACTGGTCGGCGAGCTGGTCGTACTGGGCGGGGTCGTTCCTGGCCAGCGGCACCCCCGGGACGCTACTTCTTCACTGGGTCGTGACCCCAGTTCATCAGCGAGTACCGCCAGCGGGAGTCCTCCATCGACTCCGACGTGGGCCGCTGGGCCAGGTGCCGCTTCACGTAACCGGTCACCTTCCGCATGTGCTCGTGGTCGTCGTCGGTCAGGTCGGCCACCTTCGTGTGCAGCAGCTCCACGATCCGGCGCCCGGACTCGTGTCCGGTCGACTCCCCCGACCCGCCGGACTTCTGGCCCACCGACTTCGACTCGTCGGTGTCCAGGAAGTCCTCGAGCTGCTTCGCGGTCATGTTCACCGCCTCGTGGAACCCGTCCCGGGTCTGCTTGTCGTCGTCGGCCACGCCGTCCTCCAGGTGATCGGTGCTCCCCACCGGGGTACCGCCTGGCCATGGAGGGGAAACCGGGACCGCAGCACACCGCCCGCGATCGGGACGAGACCCCTGACCAGGTGCTCGACCGCAACACCGGTGAGCTGCTGCAGGAGCTGCGGGTCACGATCACCGGCGTCCAGGTGCTGTTCGGCTTCCTGCTGACGCTGCCGTTCAGCTATCGCTTCGGCGACCTGGACGGCCTGGAGACCGCGCTCTACACGGTCACGCTCATGGCCACGGCGCTGTCGACGATCGCGCTCATCGCCCCGGTCCCGGTCCACCGACTGCTCTTCCGGCGGCGCGAGCGGGCGGCGCTGGTCCGCGTCGGCGACCGGCTGCTGGTGGTCGGGCTGGCCCTGCTGCTGCTCGGCGTGGTCAGCGCGGTGCTGCTGGTCCTGGACGTGGTGCTCGGCTGGACGGCGGCCCTGGTCGGCGGCGGGGTCGTGGCGGTCGCGGGCCTGGTGACCTGGTACGCGGTGCCGATCCGCATCCGCACCCGGAGCGACCGGGATGATCAGCTGCGGTGAGGACGGCGCCTGGCCGACCGGGCCCCCGGCGGCGCCACCTAGGCTCCCGACCGTGATCCAGCTGTGAGCGTGACCGTCGTCGGCAGCCTCAACGAGGACGTCGTGGTGACCGTCGACCGGCTGCCCGGCCGCGGCGAGACCGTCATCGGCACCGGCGTCCAGGTCCTGCCCGGCGGCAAGGGCGCCAACCAGGCGGCCGCGGCCGGTCGGCTGGGCCGCGGCGTGCACATGGTCGGCCGGGTCGGTGCGGACGACGCCGGGGACCGGCAGCTGGCCGCCCTGGCCGAGGCGGGCGTGAACGTCGGCCGGGTGCACCGGACCGACGGCGTCCCGACCGGCTCGGCGACCATCCCCGTCGAGGCCGCGGGCGGGGAGAACCTGATCGTCGTCGTCCCCGGGGCGAATGCCGCGCTGACCGCGGCCGACGTGGACGTCGAGAGCGTGCACCGGGCCGGCGTCCTGCTGCTGCAGCTGGAGACCCCGCTGGAGACCGTGCTGGCCGCCGCCCGCGCCACCGGGGGCACCGTGGTGCTCAACCCGGCCCCCGCCCAGCCGCTGCCGGCCGAGCTGCTGGCCGCCGTCGACGTGCTGGTGCCCAACGAGCACGAGCTGGTCCAGCTGGCCGGTGCGCCGACCGCGGAGCGCTCCCCCGCGCAGCTCGCCGAGCTGGCCCGCGGCCTGGCCGCCCGCTCCGTCGTGGTCACCCTCGGCGGCGCCGGGGTGCTCGTCGTCCCGGCCGAGGGCCCGGCGCTGCACCAGCCGCCGCTGGCCGTCGAGCCGGTGGACACCACCGGCGCCGGGGACTGCTTCAACGGCGCGCTGTGCCAGGCGCTGTCCCGCGGCGACGACCTGCCGACCGCGGTGGGCTACGCCGCGGTCGCCGCGGCGCTGTCCACCACCGGGCCGGGCGCCCGGGGCGGGCTGCCCGACGACGACGCCGTCCGGGCCGCGCTGCCCCGACTGCCGGGGGCGCGCCAGGTCTGAGGTTGGCCCGCGCACCGATCGGGCACGGCACAGCCATGACCGACACCACGCCCACGCACCCCGAGGACCCCGCCGAGGGCGCCGACCCCACCGGTCCCGACGGCGCCGGCCGCACCCCGCACCCGGACGAGCCCGCCGAGGGCGGCGACGACGAGGCCGACGCCGCCGCCGGCCTGGACCCGGAGAACCGGGTCACCGGCATCTGAGCTCAGTAGGACCGGGGCAGCCGGAGGTCGTGCTGGGCGATGAAGTTCAGCACCATCTCCCGGCTGACCGGCGCGATCCGGGAGAACCGGGACGAGGTGATCAGCGCACCGATCCCGGTCTCCTGGGACAGGCCCGTCCCGCCGTGGGTCTGCACCGCGGCGTCCACGGCGTGCACGACGGCCTCGGCGGCGGCGTACTTGGCGCTGTTGGCCGCCGACGCCGCGTCCTTGCCGGTGTCGATCAGCCAGGCGGCCTTGAGCGTCATCAGCCGGGCCAGCTCGACCTCGACCTGCGCGGCGGCCAGCGGGTGCGAGACGCCCTGGTGCGCGCCGATCGGGGTGCCCCAGACCCGGCGGTCCCTGGCGTAGGCGGCGGCCTTGTCCAGCGCCAGCCGGGCGGTGCCCAGCGAGTAGGCCGCGCCCATCACCCGCTCGGGGTTCAGCCCGGCGAACAGCTGCGCGATGCCGGCGTCCGGGGAGCCGACGAGGGCGTCGGCGGGCAGCCGGACGTCGTCCAGGAAGAGCTGGAACTGGTGCTCGGGGCTGACCAGCTCCATCGGGATCGGGGTCCGCGACAGGCCCGGCGCATCGACGGGGACGACGAACAGCGCCGGCCGCAGCGTGCCCTTGGCCGAGTCGGCCAGCTTCGCCACGACGAGCACCGCGTCCGCGACGTCGACGCCGCTGATCCACACCTTCTGGCCCTTCAGCACCCACTCGTCGCCGTCCCGGCGGGCGACGGTGGTGATCTCGTGGCTGTTGGACCCGGCGTCGGGCTCGGTGATGGCGAACGCCATGGTCAGCGAGCCGTCAGCGATGCCGGGCAGCCAGCGGTCGCGCTGCTCGGGGGTGCCGGAGCGGGCGATGATCGTGCCGCAGATGGCCGGGCTGACCACCATCATCAGCAGCGGGCAGCCGGCCGCCCCGAGCTCCTCCAGCACGATCGACAGCTCGACCATGCCGCCGCCCCCGCCGCCGTGCTCCTCGGGCAGGTTGACGCCCAGGAACCCGGCCTTGCCGGCCTCGTCCCACAGCGCCCGGGTGGTCCCGCCGGTGCGGGACTGCTCCAGGTACCAGGAGTGGCCGTACCGGCCGGCCAGGTCGGCCACGGCCGTGCGCAGGTCGCGCAGCTCATCGCCCTCGTCGAAGTCCAGGGTCACGGGGACACCACCTCACGGCGCAGCTGCGCCTTCGCGATCTTCCCGGCGGGCGTCGTCGGCAGCTCGCCGCGCACCTCGAACCGGCGGGGCACCTTGTAGTCGGCCAGCCGCTCCCGGCACCAGGCCGCGAGCTCGGTCGGGGTGGGCGGGGACGCGGGGTCCCGCGGGACGACGAAGTACAGCCCCACCTCGCCGAGGACGTCGTCCGGGACGCCGATGCCGGCGGCCAGCGCGACGCCCGGGTGCGCGGCGAGGACGTTCTCCACCTCGACGGGGTACACGTTGAACCCGCCCTGCAGGAACATCTCCTTGCGGCGGCCGCGCAGCACCAGGTGGCCGGTGGCCTCCCGGATGACCATGTCGCCGGTGGCCAGCCAGCCGTCGGGGAACCCGGCGGCGGTCTCCGCCGGCAGCTCCCAGTAGCCGCGGGCCACCGAGGGCGCCCGGACGTACAGCTCGCCGTCCTCGCCGTCTGGAACGTCGGTGCCGGTGGCCGGGTCGACGACCCGCAGCTCGACGTCGTCCAGCGCGGTGCCCAGCGTCCGGCAGACGGTGTCCAGGTCGTCGGTCAGCGGGCTCATCACGCAGGCGCCCGACGTCTCCGACAGCCCGAACAGGTTCTGCACCACGGCGCCGGGGAACGCAGCGCCCATCGCCCGGGCCAGCGGCGGGTCCACGTTGGAGCCGCCCACGACGGCGATCCGGGCGCTGGAGACGTCCCGCGGGGCCTTCGCCTGCTCGGCCAGCATGAGCACGTACATCGTCGGCACGCCGGCCACCACGGTCACCCGGTGCGCGGCGACGGCGTCCAGCGCGGCGGCCGGGGAGAAGGCCGGCAGCATCGCGATCGACGCCCCCGAGGTCAGCGCCGCGAGCACCGTGCAGGTGATGCCGCCGACGTGGTTGAACGGCAGGTTGGACACGAAGACGTCGGTCGGGCCGGCCTGCTGCCGGTCGCGCTGCCCGATGGCGGAGGCCAGCAGGCTGCCGTGGGTGAGCACCGCGCCCTTGGGCCGGCCGGTGGTGCCCGACGTGTAGAGCACGACGGCGGGGGTGTCCGGGCCGAGCTCGACCTCGGGCACCGCGGCGTCGACGTCGCAGAGCGAGGCGAAGCCGTCCGGGCCGTCGTCGCCGAACCAGATGACCTGCAGGCCGGGCAGGTCCAGCGAGGCGTACAGCGCCCGGACGTCGACCCCGGGCAGCTCGCCCTCGCTGACCACCAGCGTCGTCCCCGACTGGCCGAGCATGTGGGTCAGCTCGGTCTCCCGGTACCGCGGGTTCAGCGTGACGACGGCGGCTCCGGCCCGGACGGCGCCGAAGAAGAGCACCAGCCAGTCGGTGGTGTTCAGCCCGGACACCGCCACCCGGTCGCCGGGCCGGATGCCGCGGGCTGCCAACCCGGCCGCGCACCGGTCGGCCCGGGCGTCGAGCTCCCGGACGGTGACCGGGTCGGCCCCGCCGAGCAGGAAGGGCCGGTCGGGCGCCTCGCGCAGTGCGGTGGACAGGTCCATCAGGTCTCCCCCTCCAGGACGGTGAGGACCGCGCCGGCCTCCACCTGGGCACCGACGACGACGTCCACGCTGGTCACGACGCCGTCGGCGGGCGCGGTGACCGGGTGCTGCATCTTCATCGCCTCGAGCACGAGCAGCCGCTGGCCGGCGGTGACCCGGTCCCCGACGGACACGTGGACGGCGACCACGGAGCCGGGCATCGGGGCGACCAGCGACCCGGCGGCGACGGCGGCCGACGGGTCGGGGAACCGCGGCAGCACCCGCAGGGGCACCGACCAGCCGTCGCCGTCCACCCAGACGTCGTCCCCGTGCACCGCGACGGACAGCCGGCGCTCGACGCCGTGCACGGTCAGCACCACCTCGTGCGGCTCGGCGGACACCAGCTCGACGCCCTCGGGGCCCTGCAGGCCGTCGCGGGTCAACCGGTAGCTGACCTCGGCCGTCTCGAACGCCGTCCGCTGCGGCTGCGAGACCACGTTGCGCCACCCGCTGGGCAGGTCGCCCAGCACGGCGGCGTCCCGGCGCCGTCCGGCGGCCAGCGCCAGCGCAGCGGCGAGCGGGGCCAGGGCAACCTCGTCGTCGCTGGCCAGCGGTGCGGCCAGCACGTCCAGGCCGTGCCGGTCGAAGAACGCGGTGTCGGTCTCCCCGGCCAGGAACGCCGGGTGCCGCAGCGAGCGGACCAGCAGGTCGCGGTTGGTGGTCGGGCCGTGCAGCCGCGCGTTCGCGAGCGCGGCGGCCAGCCGGGCGGCGGCCTCGGCCCGGGTGGGCGCCCAGGCGACGACCTTGGCCAGCATCGGGTCGTAGTGGGTGGAGACCACGCTGCCGGCGACGACCCCGGCGTCCACCCGGATGCCCGCGGCGGGCGGCACCGCGAACGCGGTCCCGGGGACGTCGAAGCCGTGCACCGGTCCGCTGACCGGCCGCCAGTCCTGCGCCGGGTCCTCGGCGTAGAGCCGGACCTCGATCGCGTGGCCGGTCGGCGCCGGGGGCTCCGCGGGCAGCCGCTCGCCGGCGGCGATCCGCAGCTGCCAGGCGACCAGGTCCAGGCCGGTGACGCACTCGGTGACCGGGTGCTCGACCTGCAGCCGGGTGTTGGTCTCCAGGAAGAAGAACGCCCCGTCGGCGCGGACCAGGAACTCCACGGTGCCGGCGCCGACGTAGTCGATCGCCCGGGCCGCGGTGACCGCCGCGTCGCTCAGCGCGGCGCGCAGCTCCGGGGTGACGAACGGCGACGGGGTCTCCTCGACCACCTTCTGGTGCCGGCGCTGCAGCGAGCACTCCCGCTCCCCCAGCGACCAGACGGTGCCGTGCGCGTCGGCCAGCACCTGGACCTCGATGTGCCGGCCGGCCTCGACGTAGGGCTCCACGAACACCGTCGGGTCGCCGAACGCCGACGCGGCCTCGGCCCGGGCCGTCTCGACCTCCGCGTCCAGGTCGGCCAGCGCGCGCACGATCCGCATCCCGCAGCCGCCGCCGCCGGCCGACGCCTTGACCAGCACCGGCAGGTCGGCCTCCGTGACCTCGTTCAGCTGCAGCACCGGCACACCGGCGGCGGCCATCAGCGCCTTGGCCTCGACCTTCGAGCCCATCGCGTCGATCGAGGTGGCCGGCGGGCCGATCCAGGTCAGCCCGGCGTCGACCACCGCCCGGGCGAAGTCGGCGTTCTCCGACAGGAACCCGTAGCCCGGGTGCACCGCGTCGGCGCCGGCGGCCCTCGCCGCGGCGACCAGCAGGTCGGCGCGGAGGTAGGTCTCCGCCGGCGTGGCCCCGGGCAGCCGGACGGACCGGTCCGCCTCGGTCCGGTGCGGGCTGCCGGCGTCCGGGTCGCTGTAGACGGCGACCGTGCCGATGCCCAGGTCGCGGCAGGTCCGGAACACCCGCCGCGCGATCTCCCCCCGGTTGGCCACGAGCACGCGGGTGACGGTCACGGGCGGAACACCCCGTAGGCGGGGGTGCCGTGGCCGGCGCCGGTGCCGGCGACCTCGCCGGACGCGATCGCGGACAGGCACATGCCGAGCACGGTGCGGGTGTCGCGCGGGTCGATGATCCCGTCGTCGTAGACCCGGCCGGACAGGAACTGGGGCATCGACTCCGCCTCGATCTGGGCCTCGACGGCGGCGCGCATGGCGGCGTCGCCGTCCTCGTCGAACGGGGTGCCGCGGGACTCCGCCGCGGCCCGGGCCACGATCGAGAGCACGCCGGCGAGCTGGGCCGGGCCCATGACGGCGGACTTCGCCGTCGGCCAGGCGAACAGGAACCGCGGGTCGTAGGCCCGCCCGCACATGCCGTAGTGGCCGGCGCCGTAGGAGGCGCCCAGCAGCACCGACAGGTGCGGCACCCGGCTGTTGGAGACGGCGTTGATCATCATCGCGCCGTGCTTGATGATCCCGCCCTGCTCGTACTCCTTCCCGACCATGTAGCCGGTGGTGTTGTGCAGGAAGAGCAGCGGGGTGTCGCTGGCGTTGGCCAGCTGGATGAACTGGGTGGCCTTCTGCGCCTCGGCGCTGAACAGCACGCCCTGCGCGTTGGCCAGCACGCCGACCGGGTGGCCGTGGATGCGCGCCCAGGCGGTGACCAGCGAGGGCCCGTAGCGCGGCTTGACCTCGTCGAGGTCGGAGTCGTCGACGACCCGGGCGAGCACCTCGCGGGGGTCGAAGGGCTGGGACAGGTCGGTGCCGACGACGCCGAGCAGGTCGTCCTCGGCGTACCGCGGCGGCAGCACCGCCGAGGGCGCCGGCCCGCGCTTGCGCCAGTTCAGCCGGGCGACGACCCGGCGGCCGATCCGCAGCGCGTCCACCTCGTCGACCGCGACGTGGTCGGCCAGCCCGGACACCCGGCCGTGCATCGCCGCACCGCCCAGGGACTCCTCGTCGGCGACCTCGCCGGTGGCCATCTTCACCAGCGGCGGGCCGCCGAGGAACACCTTCGCGCCGCCGTCGACCATCACGACGTGGTCGCTCATGCCGGGCACGTAGGCCCCGCCGGCGGTGGAGTTGCCGAAGACGATCGCGATCGTCGGGATGCCGGCCGCGGACAGCCGGGTGAGGTCGCGGAACAGCTGCCCGCCCGGGATGAAGATGTCCTTCTGGGTGGGCAGGTCGGCGCCGCCGGACTCCACCAGGTTGACCAGCGGCAGCCGGTTCTCCCGGGCGACCTGCATGGCGCGCAGCGTCTTCTTCAGCGTCCACGGGTTGCTCGACCCGCCGCGGACGGTGGGGTCGTGCGCGATCACGACCACCTCGACGCCCTCCACCACGCCGACGCCGGTGACCACGCTGGCGCCGACGGTGAAGTCGGTGCCCCACGCGGCCAGCGGGGAGAGCTCCAGGAACGGGCTGTCGGCGTCCAGCAGCAGCTCGACCCGCTCCCGGGCCAGCAGCTTGCCCCGCCCCCGGTGCCGGGCGACGGCCTTCTCCCCTCCCCCGGCGACGGCGCGGGCGTGCTCGTCGTCCAGCGCGCGCAGCGCCGCGAGCACCGCGGTCCGGTTGGCGGCGAACTGGTCGCCGGCGGTGTCCAGGGCAGAGCGGAACACGGTCATGCGGGGGCCTCCGAGTAGCCGAGGAGCCGGCCGGCCAGGTCGGTGAGCACCTCGGTGGCGCCGCCGCCGATGCCGAGGATCCGGACGTCTCGGAAGTGGCGCTCCACCTCCGAGTCGCGCAGGTAGCCCATCCCGCCGTGCAGCTGGACGGCCTGGCTGCAGACCCACTCCCCGGCGGCGACGGCGGCGTTCTTGGCCAGGCAGGCCTCGGCGGCGACGTCCTCCCCCGCGGCGTGCCGGACGACGACCGAGCGGGTGTAGGTGCGGGCCAGCTCGACCCGGGAGTGCATCTCGACCAGCCGGTGCACCACGGCCTGCCGGCCGGCCAGCGGGACGCCGAACGTCGTCCGGTCCCGGGTCCAGGCGCGGGTCAGCGCCAGCGCGCGGTCGGCGACGCCGTAGGCGTGCACGGCCAGCGCCAGCCGCTCGGTGACGAACTGCCGGGTGATCTGGCCGAACCCGCCGCCCTCCGGGCCGACCAGGTTGCCCACCGGCACCCGGGCGCCGGCGTAGGCCAGCTCCGCGGTGTCCGAGCAGTGCCAGCCCATCTTCGCCAGCGCCCGGGAGACGGTGAACCCGGGCGTGCCCCGGTCGACGACCAGCAGGCCGACCCCCCGGGCGCCCGGCCCGCCGGTGCGCACCGCGGTGGTCACGAAGTCCGCGCGGGTGCCGCTGGTGATGAAGGTCTTGGTGCCGTCCACGACGAAGGAGTCGCCGTCCCGGACCGCGCGGGTGCGCAGCGCGCCGACGTCGGAGCCGGCGTCGGGCTCGCTGACCGCCAGCGACCCGATCAGCTCCCCGGCCAGCGTCGGCCGGACGTACCGCTCGACCAGGTCGGGATCCCCGGCGGCGACCAGGTGCGGCAGCGCGATCGAGTGCGTGAACAACGCCGCCAGCAGCCCGGACGACGCCCCGGCCGCGAGCATCGCCTCCAGCACGGTGACCACGTCGACCAGGTCACCGCCCTGCCCGCCGACCTCCTCGGGGAAGCCGATGCCCAGCAGCCCGGCGTCCGCGGCGGCCCGGTGCAGCGCGCGCGGCACCGCGCCGGCGGTCTCCCAGGCGTCCAGGTCGGGCAGCACGTGCCGCTGCACGAACCCGGCGGCCGACTCCCGCAGCTGCACGCGCTCCGCCGACTCCCAGCTCACAGCAGGGCCTCCGGGATATCCATCTCGCGCCCGCGCAGCCACTCGCCGACCGCCTTGCCCTGCGGGTCGAACCGGGTGCTGGCGGCCACCCCCTGACCGAGCAGGCCCTCGACCACCACGTCGACCGCGCGCAGGTTCGGCAGCGGGTGCACGGTGACCGGCAGGTCCGCGGCCTCGGGCAGCAGCTCCCGGACGACGTCGGGGGTCAGCGCGGCGGCCAACCACGCGGCGCCCTCGTCGGTGCGCGCCCAGAGGCCGACGTTCGCCGTCCCGCCCTTGTCGCCGCTGCGGGCCCGGGCGACCGCACCCAGCGGCGCGCGCCGGGTCGGACCGGGCTCGACGGACGTGGCGGGGACGGCGGGCAGGTCGGCCAGCGGTGCGGTGACCGCCGGCGGCGGGATGTCCACCCGGCTGCCGTCGGGCAGCACCGCGACGTGCGGCACCGCGGTCTGCGGCACGTAGGCCGGCGCGTAGACGCCGTACGCCGAGCCCGACCCGGGCGGCGCGGTCAGGTGGAAGCCCGGGTAGGAGGCCAGCGCCATCTCCACCGCGGCGCCGGAGAACGCCCGGCCGACGACCTCGGCGACCGGGTCGGTGGCCTGGGCGCGCAGCAGCACGCTGGCGCCGGCCTCGGTGTCGGCGTCCGGGCGCTGCACGCCGACGGTCGACCAGACCAGCTCGGCCGGGCGCGGGTCCAGCGCGGCCTCGAACTGGGCCCGGGCCAGCGCCGCCTTGGCCTCGATCCGGTCGCCGGTGAGCACGAAGGTGACCTCGTTGCGGTGCCCGCCCAGGGCGTTGAGGCAGACCTTGACGTCCGGCGGCGGGGCCTCGCCGCGGACGCCGTCCAGCAGTACCCGGTCCGGGCCGTCCGGGGTCAGCCGCACGGTGTCGAAGCGGGCGACGGCGTCGGGGCCGGCGTACCGGGCGCCGGTGATCTCGTAGAGCAGCTGCGCGGTGACGGTGTCCACGTCGACGACCCCGCCGGTGCCCGGGTGCTTGGTGATCACGCTGGACCCGTCGGCGCGCAGCTCGGCCAGCGGGAAGCCGGGGTGCAGCAGCTGCTCCAGCGGGTGCTCGTCGAAGGCGGACAGGTTGCCGCCGGTGGCCTGGGTGCCGCACTCCAGCACGTGCCCGCAGGCCATCGCGCCGGCGATCGCGTCGTGGTCCTCCCGCCCCCAGCCGAAGTGCGCGATGCCCGGGCCGACGACCAGCGAGGCGTCGGTGACCCGCCCGGTGACCACGACGTCGGCGCCCGCGCGCAGGCACTCGGCGATGCCGAACGCGCCCAGGTAGGCGTTGGCGGTGATCGGCTCGCCGAACCCGAGCTCGGCCGCGCGGGGCAGCAGGTCGTCGCCCTCCACGTGCGCGACCGCCGTCGGCACGCCGAGCCGGTCGGCCAGCGCGCGGACGGCGTCGGCCAGCCCCGCCGGGTTGGTGCCGCCGGCGTTGACCACCAACCGCACGCCCCGGTCCCGGGCCAGGCCCAGGCACTCCTCGAGCTGGGCCAGGAAGGTCCGGGCGTACCCGCGGGAGGCGTCGCGAGCCCGGTCCCGGCCCAGGATCAGCATGGTCAGCTCGGCCAGGTAGTCCCCGGTGAGCACGTCCAGCGGGCCGCCCTCGAGCATCTCCCGGACGGCGGCCCGCCGGTCGCCGTAGAAGCCCGACGCGTTGCCGACCCGCAGCGCCGGCGGCGTCACCGGGCCTCGCTGCCGGCGCCGGGCTCACCGGCGAAGGCCTGGGCGACGGCCATCCAGCGGGCGGCGGCCTCGCCGGTCGTGGCCAGGTCGAGCGCGGCGAGGGGACGGCGCTGGGTGACCCGCAGGCAGAAGTCCAGCGCCGGGCCGGTCACCCGGTCGGCCGCGGACTCCTCGCCCCAGCTCCACACCGCCCCCGACGGCGCGACGAGCTCGACCCGCACGTCCTCGGTCGGGGCCGGCAGGCCGTGCTGGGCGTGCGCGAAGCCGCGGGTGACCACGCCCAGGTGCGCGACCGCCCGCAGCCGGTCGGTGGCCGAGACCGGCAGCCCCAGCGCGTCGGTGACGTCGACGCCGTGCGCCCAGGTCTCCATCAGCCGGGCGGTGGCCATCGACGCGGCGCTCATCGGCGGGCCGTACCAGGGCAGCTTCTGCCCCGCGGGGACGGCCGCGAGCGCTGCGGCCAGGGCTGCGCGCCCGGTCCGCCAGCGCTCGAGCAGCTCGGCCGGGGGGACGGCGGCGCCGGCCGCGGCCTCGGCGTCGACCAGGCCGTCGGTGTCCGGGAGCGCGCGGAAGGCCGTCGGGTCGGTGGCCGCCAGCGCGGCGACGTCGTCGGTCCAGGCCAGGTGGGCGACCTGGTGGGCGACGGTCCAGCCCGCGGCCGGCGTCGGGGTGGCCCAGCCGGTGTCGTCGAGACCGGCGACCACGTCGTCCAGCGCCCTGCTCTCGGCGTCCAGATCGGCCAGCAGACCCTGCAGCAGCGACACCCGAGATCTCCCTCGCCAGGCCGGGCGGTCAGCACTGACCGCCCGTACGGTCAGCTTGGCCCGACGTCCTCGTCGGCGTCAAGACCCGCGACCGCGCGACCGGCGGCGAGCGCCTCGTCGACCACCGCCACCACCGCCCCGGCGGGGTCGGCCAGGTCGGCGGCGCGGCTCGGGTCGGCCAGCAGCCCGCCCAGGTAGGTGTCCACGTAGGACGCCGCCACCGCCGCCACCGGCTCGGCCCCGGCGGGGTCGAACCAGGTCCACATCCAGTGCACCGAGCCGAACAGCTGCAGCGTGCGCAGCCGGGCGTCGCCGGGCCGGAAGTCCCCGGTGCGCTCGCCCTCGGTCAGGACCGACACCACCAGCTGCCGGTACTCGTCCCGCAGCCCGCGGGAGGTCTCCATGCCCGGGGCGGCGGCGAACCGGCGCACCTCGCGCTGGAAGGCGATCGTCGCCGTCCGGTCGACGACCTGGTAGCGCACGCCCAGGTGCAGGAAGGCCGCCAGCCGCTGGGCCGGCCCGGGCAGGGCGTCCCAGACCACCCGCACCTCGGCCAGCCGGCGTCGCATGTAGGTCTCGTGCAGCTCGGTGAGCAGCTGCTCCTTGGTGCCGAAGTGGTGCACGATCGTGCCCTTGCTCAGCCCCAGGCCGGCGGCGAGGTCGCCGAAGTTCGTGCCGTCGTAGCCGCGCTCGGCCACCATCGCGGTGAAGGCGTCGAGGATGTCGCCGCGCCTGCTGCCGCGCCGCACGGGTCCGCCCACGGCGCCGACCGTACCGGGCACCGGCCCCGGGCAGTCAGGGTTGACCGTGCGCCCGGTCACACCGCAGGATCCCCCGGTACACCCGCCGCCGAGCACCCCGAGGGAGCGCGCCGTGTACCCCGGCACCTACGCCGACCGCACGCCGGACAAGGCGGCCGTCGTCGTCGCCGAGACCGGGCGGGTGGTCACCTACGCCGAGCTCGACGACCGGTCGACCCGGCTCGCCGACGTCCTCCGCCGGCAGGGGCTGGGCCCCGGCGACCACGTCGCGTTCATCGCCGACAACACCCCCGAGGTCTTCGAGGTCTACTGGGCCGCGCTGCGCTCGGGCCTGTACGTCACCGGGGTCAACAACCACCTGACCGCCGACGAGGCCGCCTACATCGTGCGCGACTGCGGCGCCCGGGTGCTCGTGGCGTCGGCGGGTGCCGGCGCCCTGGCCCGGGGCGTCGCCGAGCGCTGCCCCGACCTGGGCCTGCGGCTGGCCTGGGGCGGCCCGGTCGAGGGGTACGAGGACTACGAGGCGGCCCTGGCGGCGGCCTCGCCCGAGCGGCCGGCCGTGCAGCCCGCGGGCGCGGACATGCTCTACAGCTCGGGCACCACCGGCCGGCCCAAGGGCGTGCTGCCCAACCTGCCCACCCACCGCATCGACGAGCCCGGCGACGTGTTCACCGCCGTCTTCGGCCCGCTCTACGGGTTCGACGCCGACACCGTCTACTACTCGGCCGCGCCGCTCTACCACGCGGCGCCGCTGCGCTTCGGCGGCATGCAGCACCGGTCCGGCGGCACCGTCGTCATGGCCGCGAAGTTCGACGCCGAGACCGCGCTCGGGCACATCGAGCAGTACCGCGTCACGCACAGCCAGTGGGTGCCGACCATGTTCGTGCGGATGCTCAAGCTGCCGGCGGAGGTGCGCGAGCGGTTCGACGTGTCCAGCCAGCAGGTGGCCATCCACGCCGCCGCGCCGTGCCCGGTCGAGGTCAAGCAGCAGATGATGGAGTGGTGGGGGCCCATCCTCGACGAGTACTACTCCTCCACCGAGGGCAACGGCGTCACGATCATCCGCCCGCAGGACTGGCTGGCCCACCCCGGCACCGTCGGCCGGGCCGCCCTCGGCGTGCTGCACATCTGCGACGAGGAGGGGACCGAGCTCCCGCCCGGGGAGATCGGCACCGTCTGGGTCGAGCGCGACGCCATGCCCTTCAGCTACCACGGCGACCCGGAGAAGACCGCGGCCGCGCAGCACCCCGACCACCCGACCTGGTCGGCGATCGGCGACATCGGCCGGGTGGACGACGAGGGCTACCTCTACCTCACCGACCGCAAGGCCTTCATGATCATCTCCGGCGGGGTGAACGTGTACCCGCAGGAGGCCGAGGACGTGCTCGTCATGCACCCGGCGGTGGCCGACGTGGCGGTGATCGGCATCCCCGACGACGACCTCGGCGAGGCCGTGCTCGGGGTGGTGCAGACCGTCGAGGGCGTCGAGCCCTCGCCGGACCTGGCCGCCGACCTGATCGGCTTCGCCCGCGAGCGGCTGGCCGGCTACAAGGTGCCCCGGCGCATCGAGTTCATGGCCGAGCTCCCGCGCAGCGCCGCCGGCAAGCTGGTCAAGCGCCGGCTGACCGAGGTGTACCGCTGATGTTGCTCGACGCGTCGCTGACCACCGCCGAGGACCCGGCCGCCACCGCCCGCGACCTGGAGGAGCGGGGCTACGCCGGGGTGTGGGCCTCCGAGGTCGCGCAGGACCCGTTCCTGCTGCTGCACACCGCGGCGCTGGCCACCTCCCGGGTGTCGGTGGGCACCGGCATCGCGGTGGCCTTCGCCCGCTCGCCGATGACGCTGGCCTACACCGCCTACGACCTGCAGCGGTACAGCCGGGGCCGGTTCGTGCTGGGCCTGGGCACCCAGATCCAGGCGCACGTGGAGCGCCGGTTCTCCATGCCCTGGTCGGCCCCGGCCGCGCGGATGCGGGAGTACCTCGGCGCGCTGCGGGCGATCTGGGCGACCTGGACCGACGACGTCCCGCTGCGGTTCCGCGGCGAGCACTACCGGCACACGCTGATGACCCCGATGTTCACCCCGGCCCGGCACGCCTGGGGCGCCCCGCCGGTGCACCTGGCCGCGGTCGGCCCGCTGATGACCCGACTGGCCGGCGAGGCCGCCGACGGGCTGCTCGCGCACTCCTTCACCACCGAGCGCTACCTGCGCGAGCGCACCCTGCCCGCCCTGCACGAGGGCCTGGACGCCGAGGGCCGGTCCCGGGCCGACGTCCAGGTCAGCCTGCCGGGGTTCGTCGTCGGCGGCCGGGACGACGCCGAGCGGTCGGCCGCCGCGGCCGCGGTGCGCGGCCAGATCGCGTTCTACGGGTCGACGCCGGCCTACCGCCCGGTGCTCGAGCTGCACGGCTGGGGCGACCTGGGCGACGAGCTGCACGCGCTGTCGACGTCGCGCAGCGAGGACAAGTGGCAGGCGATGGCCGACCTGGTGGACGACGAGGTGCTCGGCACGTTCGCCGTGGTCGCCGACCCGGACGAGGCCGGCGCCGCCCTGCTGGCCCGGTTCGACGGGCTGGTCGACCGGTTCAGCATCTACCCCGGCACCGGCGTCCCGCTGGCCGCCTGGGACCCGGTGGTGCAGGCCCTGCGCTGACCCGACTGGACGGCACCCTGCCCGGTGTGGTGACATTGCTTCCGAGAATCATTGTCAACAAGCTGCGCAGGAGTGCCATCGTGTCCCGCCGTCCCACCGTCCTGGCCCTGCTGGCCGCCTCGTCCCTCGCCCTCGCGGCCTGCGGTTCCGACGGCGGCAACTCGACCCTCACCACCGAGGCCGACACGGCCAACTGCCCCGGCGACGTGCTCGACGTCGTGGTCTCGGTGAACCAGTGGGGCGACATCGCCCGGGCGCTGGGCGGCGACTGCGCGACCGTCACCACGGTCATCAACTCCACGGCCGTCGACCCGCACGACTACGAGCCCAGCACCGGCGACATCGCCTCCTTCGAGGACGCCGACCTGGTCGTGGTCAACGGCGCCGACTACGACCACTGGGCCTCCGACGCCCTGGCCAACCTGGACCCCGAGCCGGCCGTCGTCGACGCCGCCGAGGTCGTCGGCGTGGCCGACGGCACCAACCCGCACCTCTGGTACTCCCCCGACTACGTGCAGCAGACCGCCGCGGCGATCACCGCCGAGCTGACCGAGCTGTCGCCCGACGCCGCGGACCACTTCGCCGGCCGGGCCGCCGCCTTCGCCACCGACCTGGAGCCCTGCACCGCCGAGCTGACCACGATCCAGGGTCTGGCCGCCGGCAAGAGCTACGCCGCCACCGAGACGGTCTTCGACTACACGGCGGCCGCCGTCGGGCTCACCGACGCCACCCCCGAGGGCTACCGGGACGCCGCCAGCAACGAGAGCGACCCGTCCTCCGGTGACGTGGCGGCGTTCGAGGCCGCTCTGTCCGACGGCAGCATCGACGTGCTGGTCTACAACACCCAGACCGAGGGCAGCGTGCCCGAGCAGCTGCGGGCCGCCGCCGAGGCCGCCGACGTCCCGGTGGTCGAGGTCACGGAATCCGTGCCGGACGGGGATGATTCCTTCGTCGAGTGGCAGCTGGCCCAGCTGCAGCAGCTCGCGGACGCACTCGGTGGGGGTCAGTGACGCACGGATCGACCTCGGAGACCCCGCCTGCCCTCGTGCTGGACGGGGTCTCCGTCGTGCGCGGCGGGCGCACCGTGTGGACCGAGGGCGACCTCGCCGTCCCCGCCGGCGCGGTCGTCGGCGTGATCGGGCCCAACGGCGCGGGCAAGACCACCCTCTTCCAGCTGGCCCTGGGCCTGCTGCCGGTGGCCACCGGCCGGATCGAGGTGCTCGGCGCCCCGCCCCGGCGGGGGAACCGCCGGATCGGCTACGTGCCGCAGAACTACACCGCCGCGCTCGGCGAGGCCGTGCGTGCCCGCGACCTGGTCGGCCTGGGGCTGACCGGCAACCGGTTCGGCATCCGGCGCAGCACGCCGGCCGAGCGCGCCCGGGTCGACGACGCGCTGCGCCGGGTCGGCGCCGCCGGCTACGCCGACCGCCGGATGAGCGAGCTGTCCGGCGGCCAGCAGCAGCGGGTGGCGATCGCCCAGGCGATCGTGGACGACGCCGACCTGCTGCTGCTCGACGAGCCGCTGGCCAACCTGGACCTGCGCAACTCCCAGGAGATCGTCACCCTGCTCGGTGAGCTGCGGCAGGAGCGGGCGGTGACGATCATGGTCGTCGCGCACGACCTCAACCCGCTGCTGCCGGTGCTCACCGACGCGGTCTACCTGCTCGACGGCCACCCGCACCACGACGTCATCGGCGAGGTCGTGACCGAGGAGCTGCTCACCCACCTCTACGGCACCCGCGTGCGCGTCGTCCGGACCGCGCAGGGCGACCTGTTCACCCGCAGCGGCTGAAGGAGCCCTCCCGTGCGCTACCAGGAGAACTGGCTCCAGATCCTGCAGACGACCTTCATGCAGCACGCCCTCGTCGGCGGCAGCCTGGTCGCCCTCACCGCAGGCCTCATGGGCTACTTCGTCATCACCCGGCAGAACGCGTTCGCCGCGCACGCCCTGGCCCACATCGGCTTCCCGGGCGCCACCGGCGCGATCCTCGTCGGCGCCCCGGTGACGCTGGGCCTGGCGGTCTTCTGCGTGGGCGGCGGGCTGCTGATCGGCCTGTTCGGCAAGCGGGTGGCCGAGCGGGAGATCGCCACCGGCACGATCCTCGCCTTCGCCACCGGCCTGGGCGTGCTGTTCGCCTCGCTGGCCACCGCCAACGCCTCCACCACGACGAACGTGCTCTTCGGCAACCTGCTGGCGATCAGCACCGACCAGCTGTGGCTGTTCGGCGGGTTCACCCTGCTGGTGGTCGTGGCGCTCGCGGTCATCGCCCGGCCGCTGGTGTTCGCCTCGGTCGACCCGGCCGTCGCTGAGGCCCGGGGCGTGCCGGTGCGCGCGCTGGGCGTCGCCTTCGTCGTCCTGCTGGCCCTGACCGTGACGATGGCCGTGCAGGTCGTCGGCACCCTCCTGCTGTTCGCGCTGGTGGTCACCCCCGCCGCGGCGGCGCTGCGGCTCACCGCCCGGCCGGGGCTCGTGGCGGCGCTGTCGGTGGCGTTCGCGCTGGCCTCGGTGTGGATCGGCCTGGTGCTCTCGGCCGTCGTCGACCTGCCGCCGAGCTTCTTCGTGGTCAGCGTGGCGGTGCTGATCTGGGGTGCGGTGCTGCTGGGCACCCGGGAGCGTCACCGGGCCCGGCCGACCGACCCGGTGGCCGGCGGGCACGACACCGTGCCCGCGGTGCCCGAGCACACGCACTGACCCCTCCGGGGGTGCCACGCGCCACCGGTGGTCAGCGGGCGGTCACCGGGTGCATCCTGGGGCGATGACGAGCCCGGACCAGCCGCAGCGCAGCGGCACCTCCTCCACCGACCCCGCCGAGGGCAGCGAGCCCACCGCCGCACCGGTCATCCGGATGCTGGCCAACCCGCGCCGGGTACGACGCGCCTGACCCCCTCGGCAGAGTTCGGCCAGGCGTGACCGCCCAGTCACAACGGTCCCCTCCGTCTCCGGTGGCACGGGCGGCTCACCAGTACGTATGACCCTGAGTTGTGGCGCCGACACACCGGCGTGCCGCGAACTGCTCCGTCACGGAGACGTGCACCATCGCTGACGTGACCGCCGCCCTCGCCCTCGACTACAGCCCCGCGCCCAGCGACGCCCACGGCTCGCTGGCCGCACCGATCCCGGTGCGCCGCAGCCGCGAGGAACGCCAGGCCATCGTGCTGGACACCGCCGAGCGGTTGTTCTCCGGCCGCAGCTCGCGCAGCGTCGGCATGGACGAGCTGGTCCGGGAGACCGGCCTGGGCAAGATGACCGTCTACCGGCTCTTCAAGAGCAAGGACGACCTGGTCGGGGCCTACCTCTCCCGCAAGGCCGCCACGCTGCTGGGCTACATCGACTCCCAGCTGGGCGGCTTCGCCGACGACCCGCGCGGCGCCCTGCTGGCCGTCGTCGACGTGGTGGAGAAGGACGTCACCCGCACCGGCTTCCGCGGCTGCCCGTTCACGAACGTCAGCAGCGAGTACGACGACCCGCAGCACCCGGCCCGCTCGGCCGCGGCGGACTACAAGTACGAGCTGCACATGCGCCTGGTCCACCTCGCCGAGGAGCTCGTCCCCGGGCACGGCGACGACCTGGCCTCGCAGCTGCACCTGATCATCGACGGCATGCAGCTGTCCGGTGGCCTGCTGGGTCCCGACGGCCCGGCCAGCCACGGCCGCCGCCTGGCCGAGCGCCTCGTGGACGCCGCGGTCGCCGGCGCCTGACCGCGACGGTTCGAGCCGGTCGCGCCGGGGCAGCAGTGCCTGCGTGACCGACCGATCCCGCCCCGACCTCGACGACACCACCGTCGAGGCGCTGGGCAAGCTGTCCGAGGCGCTGGAGACCGTGGAGCAGGCCCGCGGCTTCCTCTACGCGTTCCACCAGCTCTCCGGCAAGGCCGACATCCTGCTCGGCGAGGCGCTGGACTCCTTCCGGGAGGCCGGCGCCACCGCGCTGGCCGACGACCTGGAGCGGGACCTCCTGGGCCGCGACGTGGTGGCCGACCGGTGGACCTTCCAGGTCGTCGAGGACTACGACGACGGCTACTGGACGGCGTTCCGCGCGGCCGACGCCCGGGCCCGCACCGAGCTGTCCGGCGGCGACCGGCACGTGCTCGAGGCCCGGATGAAGCAGCGCGAGCGCACCCCCGGGGCGCCGCGCCAGGAGGCCGGTCCCGGGCTCGCGCCCTGACGGGCGGACCGACCGGTCCACCCCTACGGTCGGCGGCGTGACCTCCTCGTCCCCCGCCGCCGACCCGACCCCGCCGCCGGCCACCGCGCCCGCCCCCAAGCGCCGCGGGGGCAGCAGCCTGGGCCGGACGCTGGCCGGGGTCCTGCTGGTCACCCTCACCGTCGTCCTGGTGCTCTTCGTCGTCTTCAACACCCAGACCGTGCGCGTCTCGCTGGTGTTCGGCGTCGTGGACCTGCCGCTGGTCATCGCCCTGCTGGCCGCCGCCGTCCTGGGCGCCCTGATCGTCGCGCTGCTCTCGATCCGCGCCCGCCGCCGCGACCGCTGACCCCTCGGGGCGAGCCGGCTCGACACTTGTTACCGGCGGGTAATAGGGTTTGTTACCCACGGGTACGAACGGCCCGTCGGTAGCCAGACGCGCCGGGAGCAGCCAGATGGGCCACTACACCGCCAACTTGCGGGACCTCGAGTTCAACCTCTTCGAGTTCCAGTCCACCAAGGACCGCTTCGGCACCGGGCCGTTCGCCCAGATGGACGCCGCGACCGCCCGCGGGGTGCTCGACGAGGTCCGCCGACTGGCCGAGGGCCCGCTGGCCGAGAGCTTCGTGGACGCCGACCGCCACCCGCCGGTGTTCGACCCGGCCACCCACACGGTGACCATGCCCGAGTCGTTCAAGAAGTCGATCAAGGCGATCGACGACGGCGAGTGGTTCCGCCTCGACCTGCCCGAGGAGCTCGGCGGGTTCGGTGCTCCCCCGAGCATGCGCTGGGCCGCCTACGAGATGATCCTGGGCGCCAACCCCGCCGTCTTCATGTACGGGTCGGGCCCGAGCTTCGCCTCCGTGCTGCACGGGTTGGGCACCCCGGAGCAGCAGAAGCTCGCCGAGCTGATGATCGAGCGGCACTGGGGCGCCACGATGGTGCTCACCGAGCCCGACGCCGGCTCCGACGTCGGCGCCGGCCGCAGCCGCGCGGTGCGCCAGGACGACGGCACCTGGCACATCCACGGCGTGAAGCGGTTCATCAGCTCCGCCGAGCACGACATGGCCGAGAACATCGTGCACCTGGTGCTGGCCCGGCCCGAGGGCCACGGCCCGGGCACCAAGGGGCTGTCGCTGTTCGTCGTCCCCAAGTTCCACGTGGACGTGGAGACCGGCGAGCTGGGCGAGCGCAACGGCGCCTACGTGACGGGCGTGGAGAAGAAGATGGGCCTCAAGGTCTCCACCACCTGCGAGCTCACCTTCGGCGACGGCCCGGTGCCCGCGGTCGGGACGCTGGTCGGCGAGGTGCACGACGGCATCGCGCAGATGTTCCAGATCATCGAGTACGCCCGGATGTTCGTCGGCACGAAGGCGATCGCCACGCTGTCGGCCGGCTACCAGGTGGCGCTGGACTACGCGAAGTCCCGGGTGCAGGGCGCGGACATGACCGCGACCAGCAAGGATGCCCCGCGGGTCACGATCACCCACCACCCCGACGTCCGCCGCTCGCTGATGCTGCAGAAGGCGCACGCCGAGGGCATGCGGGCGCTGTACCTCTACACCGCCACCTTCCGCGACCAGGTGATGGAGGCCGAGGCGGCCGGCACCGCGGACAGCGACGAGGCGAAGCTCGCCGAGAAGCTCAACGACCTGCTGCTGCCGATCGTGAAGGGCTACGGCTCGGAGCGGGCGTCGGCGCTGCTGTCGGCCGAGTCGCTGCAGACCCTGGGCGGATCGGGCTTCCTGCAGGACTACCCCGTCGAGCAGTACGTGCGCGACGCCAAGATCGACACCCTCTACGAGGGCACCACGGCGATCCAGGGCCAGGACTTCTTCTTCCGCAAGATCGTCAAGGACGGCGGAGTGGCGATCGGCTGGCTGGCGTCGCAGATCCAGCAGACCCTGGACGCCGAGGCCGGCAACGGGCGGCTCAAGGAGGAGCGGGCGCTGCTGGCGACCGCGCTGGACGACGTCCAGGGCATGCTGACCACGATGTTCGGCCACCTCGGCCAGGCCGCGCAGGACATGCGCAACGCCTACCTGGTCGGCCAGAACACCTCCCGCTTCCTGCTGGCCGCCGGCGACCTGGTCACCGCGTGGCTGCTGGTCCGGCAGTCCGAGGTGGCGCTGGCCGCGCTGGCCGGGGAGGTCTCCGAGCGGGACCGGCACTTCTACGAGGGCAAGGTCGCGGCCACCCGCTTCTTCTGCTCCCAGGTGCTCCCCAAGCTGACGGCGGAGCGGGCCATCGTGGACCGCACCGACAACTCCCTGATGGACGTCGACGAAGCCGCCTTCTGACCCAGCTCGGCGTGGTTCCTGCTCATCCCGGCCGCAGGATGCCCAGGAACCACGCCGTGCTCACCCCTCGCTCGCGCGGCGATGGGTGAGCCGCGGCCGCGCGGGGCAGGGAGCGGGGCATGAGCGACCCGATCACCAACCCGGCCGATGCCCCCTCCGACGACAACCTGGTCGACGGCCGCCCCGGCGACACCGTCCCCGGCAGCGACGACACCACGCTGACCACCGACGACGCCGCCCAGGACGACGACTCCGAGGCCCAGCCCGACAACTCCTGAGTCAGATCCAGCCGTGGCGGCGGGCGGCGTCCACGGCGGCGTGCCGGTTGGCGGCGCCGAGCTTGCCGGCCGCCGACGACAGGTGGTTGCGCACCGTGCCCACCGATAGGTGCACCTTGGCCGCGATCTCCTCGACCGTCGCCCCGCCGGCGGCGAGCTCGAGCACGTCGGCCTCGCGAGGGGTGAGCGGTGAGTCCCCGGCGCTGATCGCCTCGGCGGCCAGCTCGGGGTCCACGTAGCGCCCGCCGGTGTGCACGGTGCGCACCACCTGGGCGAGCACCGCGGCGTTCACCGTCTTGGGCAGGAACCCGCGCACGCCGGCCGACAGCGCCCGCTTCAGGTGCCCGGCCCGCCCGTGCCCGGTCACGATGACCACCCCGCAGCCTGGCAGTGCCTCGGCGAGGTCACCGGCCACCGAGATGCCGTCCCGGTCGGGCATCTGCAGGTCCAGCACCGCGACGTCGGGCCGGTGCGCCCGGGCCATCGCCAGCGCCTCCGCGCCCGAGGCCGCCTGGGCCACCACCTCGAGGTCGTCCTCCAGCCCGAGCAGGGCGGCCAGCGCCGTCCGGATGAGGTTCTCGTCGTCGGCCAGCAGCAGGCGGATCACGCCGGCACCTCCGCGACCAGCACGAAGTCGGCGCCGACCCGCTGCGCCGAGAGGCGCCCGCCGGCGGCGGCCAGCCGCTCGGACAGGCCCGTGAGCCCCGAGCCCCATGCCCCGACGTCGCCGGTGGCGGTGTTGGTCACGGTCAACGACACGTCCGGGCCCGACTCCACGACCGCGATGGTGCACGACCCGCCGGACCCGTGCCGCAGCACGTTGGTCACCGCCTCGCGCACGACCCAGCCCAGCACCACTTGCGCCTGCTCGGTCAGGTCGGCGTCCTCGCCCTGCACCACGCAGTCGATGCCGGCCGCGCGCAGCACCGAGCGCGCACCGGCGAGCTCGGAGCCCAGGTCGACCGCCCGGTAGCCGCGCACCACCTCGCGGACCTCGGCCAGCGACGACCCGGCCAGCGCGCCGATCGCGGCCACCTCGTCGGCGGCCTCGGGCCGGCCGCGGCGCACCAGCTGCTCGGCGAGCTGGGACTTCACCGCGATCGCCGACAGGTTGCGGCCCATCACGTCGTGCAGGTCGCGGGCGAACCGCAGCCGCTCCTCGGCGACGGCCAGCTGGGCCTGCACCCCGCGCGCCCGCTCCTGCTCCCGGACGACGTCCAGCAGCCAGACGCTGAACCGGAACGCCCCGACGAACCCGACGAGCGCCACGACGATCGACAGCCCCACGATCACGGCCCCCAGGAGCGGGACGCCGCGCGCCGCCCCGACCGCGGCCGACAGCACGCCGGCGACGAGCGACCCGCCGACCAGGGGCCGGTAGGGCACGGTGACCGACAGCGCGACCAGCACACCCGCGGCGACCAGCCCGACGAACCACGGCCCCGCCGGCGACGGCACCCCGTCGGCGTCCCGGGCGGCGGTGACCTGCAGGCCGAGCCCGACCGTGGTCGCCCCGGCCACCAGCGCGACCACCAGTGCCGGACGCGGGACGACGGCCCGCCGGAACCCGGTCTCGGCCACCACGATGCACGCCCCGGTGGTGACCAGGGCGGCCACGGCGAGGGCGAGGTCCCAGACGACACCCCGGCCCCGGTAGGCCGACACCGTGGCCAGCAGCAGCACGAAGGGCAGCCCGACCAGCGTGACGTGGAACGACCAGCGGGTGTAGATCTCGATCCGGTCGGTGTCCGACCGGCTGCTCCACCAACGCGTCAGGCCCGGCACGGCAGCCATGCTGCCGTGCCGGGCCGGGGTGGCGCGCACGGTCACCGGCGCGGCGCCCAGCGGAACCCGCGGCGGGCCAGCACCGCGGCCACCACGATCCAGGCCACGAGGACGCCTGCCGGGAAGACCGCCCAGGTCCAGACGGACACGTCGCCGATCGGCTCGCCCTCCCAGGTGGTGCCGGAGAAGCCCAGGTGCAGCAGGTCCACGACCGGGGTCACCGGGAGGAACCGGGCGATGCCCGACAGCCACTCGGGCAGGGTCGACAGCGGGAAGAACATGCCCGACAAGGCGCTGGAGACCAGGACGATCGGCAGCGTGGTGATCTGCGCGGACTCCGCGGTGCGGGTGAAGCCGGTGCTCGCGATCGCCAACAGGACCATCAGCACGAGCCCGGCCAGGACGCCGACGACCACCAGCAGCGGCTGCACCGGGGCCGACCACTCGCCCAGCGCGACGACGCCGGCGGTGACCACGACCAGCTGGCCGACGGTGACCAGCAGGGTGGGGACGGCGGTCGCGGCGAGCACCTCGCCGTCGGAGAGCTCCCCGGTGCGCATCCGCTGCAGCACCAGGTCCTCCCGGCGGGCCACGTAGGTGGTGACCAGGTTGTAGTAGGTCAGGTAGACCAGGCTGATCACCACGGCGGCGGTCAGCAGCGTGGGGCCGAGGCCGACCTCTCCGCCGCCGATCCCCAGCGCGGGCACCGCCGCGACCAGCAGCAGCGGCATGAGCACGGAGTTGAAGACGGCGGTGCGGTTGCGGACGAGCAGGCGGGCCTCGGCGCCGGCGGCGGCGCGCAGCCGGGCCGGGCGGGACGGTCCGGTGGGTCGGGTGGCGGTGGTCGTGGTCATGTCGGTCCTCTCCTGGGTGGTGGGGCGGGTGGTCGGTGCGGCGCTCACGCGGCCTCCCCGACCCGGCCCTCGGCGACGGCCAGGAACGCCTGCTCCAGCGACGCGGCGGTGGCCTGCAGGTACCGCAGCACCACGCCGTGCTCGGCGGCCCAGGCCAGCAGCTCGGCCAGCACCGGCTGCAGCGCCCGGGTGTGCCACTCGTACCGGGGACCGGTGGACACGACCTGGACGGCGGTCGGCACCGGTGGCTGCGGGGTGCCCGCGTCGAGGGTGAAGCGGACGACGGCCGGCTGGGTCTCGGCGATCTCCTCCTGGGTGCCCGAGAGCACGATCCGGCCGGCCTTGAGGATGGCGACCCGGTCGGCCAGCTCCTCGGCCTCCTCCAGGTGGTGGGTGGTCAGCACCACGGCGGCCCCGCCGTCCACCATGTCCTGGACCAGCCGCCACACCTGCCGGCGGCTCTCCGGGTCCAACCCGGTGGTCGGCTCGTCGAGGACGACCACGTCGGGGCGGCCCAGCACGGCCAGCGCGAGGTCCAGGCGACGGCGCTCGCCGCCGGACAGGCTGCGCACCCGGACGTCGGCCCGGCCGGTCAGCCCGACCTGGGCGATGGCCTCGTCGGCGTCCCGCGGGGCGGACAGCGTGCCGGCCCAGCTGCGCACGGTCTCGGCGACGGTGAGGTCGCCGGGCAGCCCCGAGCTCTGCAGCAGCATGCCCATCCGGGAGCGGACGGCGGTGCGGTCGCGCACCGGGTCGGCGCCGTGGATCCGGACGCTGCCGCCGCCGGGCGCCGCCAGGCCCTCCAGCACCTCCAGCGCGGAGGTCTTGCCGGCGCCGTTGACGCCGAGCAGGGCGAACACCTCCCCGGGCCGGACCTCGAAGGAGATGCCGCGGACGGCCTCGAAGTCGCCGTAGCTGCGGCGCAGGTCGGTGACCTCGATCGCGGGGACCGCGGTCGAGGGTGCTGCGGCGGTGGTCTGCATCGTCGTCCTCCAGGGGCTCGATCGGTCACCCCTGACGTTGCCCGCCGTCCCGCCCCCGGGCAGGTGCCGTCCCTCACGACCTGCGGCGGCTCCTGCACGGTCGACCCATGACGAACCTCATGCCCGGACGCGGTCGGTGTCCGCGGCGCGGAGGCGACCGCGCAGCGCGAGCACCGTCAGGCCGGCGACCAGCATCATCACGCCGACCACCCAGAGCCCGGCCCGGGAGTTGCCGGTGGCGTCGAGCAGGAAGCCGGTGATGTAGGGCGCCCCGAAGCCCGAGCTGTTGCCCAGCGTGTTCACCAGTGCGATCCCGGCGGCCGCGCCGGCGCCGGCCAGGAAGGTCGAGGGCAGGTACCAGAAGACCGGCAGCGCGCAGAAGACGCCGACCGCGGTCACGGTGATCACCGCCATCGTGGCCAGCGGGGACTCCATGTACAGCGCGACCGGGATGCTCACCGCGCCCAGCAGGGCGGGCAGCGCGACGTGCCAGACCCGCTCACCGGTGCGGTCCGAGTGCCGGGACCAGAACACCATCGCCACCGCGCCGACGGCGAACGGGACGGCGACGATCAGCCCGTTCTCCAGGATCGAGAACTCGGTGTCGAAGGACTCGGCGAACCCGGCGACGATGGTCGGCAGGAAGAAGCTCAGCGCGTAGAGGCCGTAGGTGACGCCGAAGTAGACCAGGCCCAGCGCCCACACCCGGGGGTCCCGCAGCGAGTCCCGGACCCGGTGCTTGCCCGACGCCTGCGTCGCCTGCTGCTCGGCGGCCATGGTGTCGTCGAGCCACCGCCGCTCGTCGGCGGCCAGCCAGTCGGCGTCCTTCGGCCGGTCGGTCAGGTAGAACCACGCCGCGACGCCCAGCACGACGGCGGGCAGGCCGAGGACCAGGAACATGATCCGCCAGCCGGCCAGGCCGAAGAGGCCGTCCCAGTACTGCAGGATCGCCCCCGCGACCGGCGCACCCAGGGCGCTGGAGGCCGGCAGCGCGATCATGAACAGCCCGGTCAGCCGCACCCGCACCGAGCGCGGGACCCAGAACGTCAGGTACAGCATGATCCCGGGGAAGAACCCGGCCTCGGCGATGCCCAGCAGGACGCGGAACGCGTAGAGCATCGGGGCGTTCTGCACGAAGGCCATCGCGGCGGCGATCAGCCCCCACGTCACCAGGATGCGGGCGATCCAGCGGCGGGCGCCGAACCGGTGCAGCGCGATGTTGCTGGGCACCTCGAAGAGCAGGTAGCCGATGAAGAACAGCCCGCTGGCCAGCCCGAACATCGTCTCGGTCAGCCCGAGGTCCGCGCTCATCGTGAGCTTGGCGAACCCGATGTTCGTGCGGTCGACGTAGTTGAGGAAGTAGGCGAGCCCCAGGAAGGGGATCAGCCGGACGGCGACCTTGCGCACCACCCGGGCCTGCATCCCGGCGTCCGTGTCCTGCGTCGTCACCGACCCACCCCCTGCGACCGCGGCCACCTCGTCGTGGCCGGGACCCACCCTAGGAGTCCGGCGGCGCGGCGGCTGACTAGGTTCGGGGCATGGCCGACGACCGCTGGATCGACCTGACCGGCACCGCCAACACCCGCGACCTCGGCGGCCTGCCGCTGGCCGGCGGCGGGACGACGGTCCCCGGGCGGGTGCTGCGCAGCGACGACCTGCAGGAGCTCACCCCGACCGACGTCGAGCTGCTCACCGACCGGTTCGGGCTGACCGACGTGGTCGACCTGCGCACCAGCGCAGAGGTGCGCATGGAGGGCCGCGGTCCGCTGCGCGCCGTGGCCGGGGTCGACCACCGGCACTTCTCGCTGATCCCCGAGGTCGGCGAGTACACCGACGTGTTCGCCGACGACGACGCGGCCGGCGACGTCGACCTGCCCGCCGACTGGGTGGAGACGCTGCTCCCCCGCACGGCGGGGCCCGGCGACGAGGACGAGCCGCCGTCGGTGAAGGCCTACCTGGGCTACCTCTCCGACGGTGCGGACAACGTGGTCGGCGCCCTGCGCGCGGTCACCGCCGCCCCCGGCGCCTCGGTCGTGCACTGCGCGGCGGGCAAGGACCGCACCGGCGTGGTGTGCGCCCTGGCGCTGAGCGTGGCCGGGGTGCAGCGGGAGGCCGTGGTCGCCGACTACGCGCAGACCGCGGAGCGGATCGAGGGCGTGGTGGCCAAGCTGGCCGCGCGGCCGACCTACGCCGAGGACATGACCCGCCGGGACGTCGCCAGCCACACCCCGCGGGCGGAGACCATGCGGCGGGTGCTCGACCTGCTCGACGAGCGGCACGGCGGCCCGCTGGGCTGGCTGGACGCGCACGGCTTCGGCCCGGACGAGCAGGCCGTCCTGCGCCGCAAGCTCACCGAGGACTGACCCGACCCCGGACAGCGGACGACCCCGCACTCCCTGGTGGGAGTCGGGGTCGTGAGCTGTCGGCCCCCTCGTAGGGCCCCGCGGCGTGCGGAGCGCGTCGTGGGGGACGAGGGGGTCCTTATCGGGTGAAGCTGGAGAACTGGGTGCTGTTGGCCAGGGTCAGCAGGTCGTCGCGCATCGCGGGGCTGCTGCTGCGGGCGAGGGCGGCGTCCAGGGCCCGACGGGTCCGCGACGCCTGACGACGCTGACGCCAGGTGCTGGTCACGCTGCTCATGGTGGTTCCTTCTTCCGTGCTGCTGGGTGGTTGTTACACCTGCATTAAAGCAGGCGGAGCCGCTTCTATTCCAACGGAACACAGGTCACGTCGGCGTTTGATCTACGGATGTTCACCCGAAAGCAGCAGGAACCTAAGAATCGTGCCGCAGGACACACCCCAGCGGTGGCCTGCGCCACCCCCGCCGTCCGGCGCTGTGTCCAGGCCCACCCGGACCCTCGGGCGCGTCGCCTCACCACCTCCCGGGAACGGCAAAGGAACCTCTGCACCCCCCTTCGTCGCGGAGAGGGGGTGCAGAGGTTCCTTTGCCCGACGAGCGGGCGGGTGCTGCGTCAGGCGGCGTCGACGACCTCGCGGACGGCGGCGCGGGCGGCCTGCGGGTCGGCGGCGGACAGCGCGACCTCGGCGGCCCGCTGGCAGGTGGCCAGCGTGACGGTGCCGAGCTTCGCGCCCACGCCGGCGACCGAGGAGGCCGCGCACGACAGCGAGGTGATGCCCAGCCCGACCAGCACGCAGGCCAGCAGCGGGTCGGCGGCGGCCTCGCCGCAGACCCCGACCGGCTTGCCGGTCCGCTGCCCGGCCTCGGCGGTCAGCTGCACCATGCGCAGCAGCGCCGGCTGCCACGGGTCGGTCAGGTCGGCCAGGTCACCCGACAGCCGGTCGGCGGCCAGCGTGTACTGCGACAGGTCGTTGGTGCCGATGGACAGGAAGTCCAGGTGCTCCAGGAACCGGTCGGCCAGCAGCGCCACCGAGGGCACCTCGACCATCACGCCGGGCACCATGCCCCGCTCGCGCACCAGCGCGGCGAAGTCGGCAGCCTCGGCGACGGTGGACACCATCGGCGCCATCACCCACGGCGCGGCACCGGTGGCCTCCGCCGCCTGCTTCACCGCGTCGAGCTGGCGGGTGAGGATGCCGGGGTTCAACCGGGTGGTGCGCAGCCCGCGCACGCCGAGCGCCGGGTTGGCCTCGTCGGCCGGGGTGGCGAAGGCCAGCGGCTTGTCGGAGCCGGCGTCCAGGGTGCGGACGACGACCTTGCGGCCGGCGAAGGCCTCGAACACCGCGGCGTAGCCGGTGGCCTGCTCCTCGACCGAGGGCTCCTCGCTGTGGCCCAGGAAGGCCAGCTCGGTGCGCAGCAGCCCGACGCCCTCGGCGTGCGCCGCCGCGGCGGCCCGCGCCCCGGCGCCGTCCTGCACGTTGGCCAGCACCTGGACGGCGTGCCCGTCGGCGGTGGTCGCCGGGCCCTCGTAGCCGGCCAGCGCGGCGGCCGCGGTCTTCGCGGCCTCCACGCGGGTCTGCGCGTCAGCCGGGTCGGGGTCGACGGTGACCGTGCCCTGCTCGCCGTCGACCAGCACGACCGCACCCTCGGGGACGTCGGCCAGGCCGCCGACGGCCACCACGCAGGGCAGGCCCAGCTGGCGGGCGATGATCGCGGTGTGGCTGGTCGAGCCGCCGAGCCGGGTGGCCAGCGCGACCACCCGGGCGGGGTCCAGGCCGGCGGTGTCGGCCGGGGCCAGGTCGTCGGCCAGCAGCACCGACGGGGTGTCGGGCATGGTCACGCCCGGCTCGCTCTGCCCGGTCAGCTCGGCCACGATCCGGTCCCGGACGTCGTTGACGTCGGTGACCCGCTCGGCCATCAGCCCGCCGAGGCTGGTGAACAGCTCGGCGAACTGCTGGGCGGCGCCCACCGTGGCCACGGCCGCCGAGGCGCCGGCGTCGATCCGCTGCTCGACCGTGGACAGCAGGCCGCGGTCCTTGGCCAGACCGGCCGTCGTCTGCAGCACCGCCGCGCTGACCCCGCTGGCCGCCGCGGCCCGCTCGGTCAGCCGACCGGCCACCAGCTCGGCCGCCGCGGAGAACCGCGCCCGCTCGCCGGCCCGGTCCGCCTCGGCGACCGGGGCGTCGTCCTCGGTGGGCAGCTGCACCGCGCCGTGCGGGCGGATGACCGGCCCGAGGGCCACACCGGGGACCACCGGGGTACCGGTGAGCACCGTCGGCCCGCCGGCCTCGGTGCTGGTGACGTCGGGGTGGGTGGTCGACATCGAGGACCTCTCTCTGGGACTGCGCGGGGGGAGACGGCGGGACGGACGCGGCGACGGCGACGCGGGTGGAACGGTGGTGACGACGGGCTGGCGGGTCGGCGACCGAGGGGTGGACGCTGACCGGACTGCCCGGTGACCAGAGTCACGACTCGCCCTTGACTTGTCAACGTAACGGACGTAAAACAACACCAACACACATCCGAACCCACACAAACGGGCAGGCGGACGTGACCGACGCAACGCTGGGACGGAGGTGACCGTGTACGCCGAGGAACGCCAGCAGGCCATCGCCGGACTCGTCGCGCAGCGCGGGCGGGTCGCCGTCACCGCGGTCGCCGAGCGGTTCGGCGTGACCACCGAGACCGTCCGCCGCGACCTCGCCCTGCTCGAGCGCTCGGGGATGCTGCGCCGGGTGCACGGCGGCGCCGTCCCCACGAACGCGCTGACCGTCCTGGAGCCCGCCCTCGGCGAGCGGCGCAGCACCCGCACCGAGCAGAAGCGGCGGATCGCCCTGGCCGCGGTGGACCTCGTGCCGCAGAACGACGGCAGCCTGATCCTGGACGGCGGCAGCACCACCGCCGCGCTGGCCGAGGTGCTGCCCGCCGGCCGCCGGCTGCTCGCGGTCACCAACTCGGTGCCGATCTCGCACCGGCTGTCGGTCGCCCCCGGGATCGACCTGCACGTGCTGGGCGGGCGGGTCCGCGGCATCACCCAGACCGCCGTCGGTGAGTCCACCGTCGCCGCCCTGGCCGACCTGAAGGCCGACGTGGTCTTCCTGGGCGCCAACGGGGTCACCGGTGCGCACGGCTTCACCACCCCCGACGAGACCGAGGCCGCCTCCAAGCGCGCCATGGTCCGCGCCGCCCAGCGGGTGGTCGTGCTCGCCGACAGCTCGAAGCTCGGCCGCGAGCACCTGGTCCGCTTCGCCCGCATCGACGACGTCGATGTCCTCATCACCGACGACGAGGCCGACCCGGACGTCGTCACCGAGATCGAATCGCACGGGATCGAGGTCCTCACCGCATGATCGTCACCCTGACGGCGAACCCCAGCCTGGACCGGACGCTGGCGCTGCCCGGTCCGCTGGAGCGCGGCAGCGTCGCCCGCCTGGGCGCCAGCAGCACCGAGCCCGGCGGCAAGGGCGTCAACGTCTCCCGTGCGGTGGCCGCCGCCGGCGCCGACGTCGTGTCGGTGCTGCCCGCCGCCGACGACGACCCCATCGTCCGCGCGCTGCAGGCCCTCGGCCTGCGGCTGGCCACCGTCGGCATCGGGACGCCGGTGCGCACCAACTACACGCTCACCGAGCCCGACGGCACGACCACCAAGCTCAACGAGCCCGGCGCCGTCCTGGACGAGGCCGCCCGGGCCGCGCTGGCCGCCGCGGTCGCCGAGCACGCCGTCGGCGCCCGCTGGGTCGCGCTGTGCGGCTCGCTGCCGCCGGGCACCCCGGTCGACTGGTACGCCGACCTGGTCCGCGCCGTCCGCCGCACCGGTGCCCGGATCGCCGTGGACACCTCCGAGGCCCCGCTGCTGGCGCTGCTCGCCGCCGGCCCGGACGCCGCGCCGGACCTGCTCAAGCCCAACACCGAGGAGCTCGCCCAGCTGGCCGGGGTGAGCGAGGCCGAGGTCGTCGCCGACCCGCAGGCCGCGCTGGCCGCCGTCGCCGTCCTGCACGAGCGCGGGGTCCGCGAGGTGCTGCTCACCCTCGGTGCCGACGGCGCCCTGCTGTCCACCGCGGGCGGCGAGCTCTTCTCCGCCCGCCCGCCGGCGATCACCGTGCGCAGCACGGTCGGCGCCGGCGACTGCAGCCTGGCCGGTTACCTGCTGGCCGACCTCGCCGGCGCCTCCCCCGCCGACCGGCTGCGCAGCGCGGTCGCCTACGGAGCGGCCTCGGCGTCGCTCCCCGGATCCGCCGTCCCCACCCCGACCCAGGTGGACGGTGCAGCAGTACAGGTCACCCCCGGCTTCGCCGGTTCTGCACCGTCCCTCTCCCACTGACACACCCCCCGAACCCAGGAGACCTCCCGTGTCCGCACTCATCACCTCCGACCTGGTGGCGCTCGACGTCAGCCCGGGCGCCGACAAGACAGCGGTCATCCGCCAGCTGTCCGAGCTGGTGGCCGCCAGCGGCCGGGCCACCTCCGCCGACGGCCTGTACTCCGACGCGATGGACCGGGAGGCCAAGGTCGCGACCGGCCTGCCCGGCGGCATCGCGATCCCGCACTGCCGCTCCGCCGCCGTCACCGAGGCCTCGCTGGCCTTCGCCCGGCTGACCCCCGGCGCCGACTTCGGCGCCCCGGACGGCCCGGCCGACCTGGTCTTCCTGATCGCCGCCCCGGCCGCCGGCGACGCCGACCACCTGACGCTGCTGTCCGCGCTGGCCCGCGCGCTGGTCCGGCCGGAGTTCGTCGCCTCGCTGCGCGCCGCCGGCTCGGCCGACGAGGTCGTCGCCCTGGTGCAGGACGTCGTCGCCCCCGCGCCGACCGCCGCACCCGCCACCGTCGCCGCCCCGGCCGCGGCCGCCCCCGCCGCCGCGGCACCGGCCGCCGCCGGCCCGACGCTGATCGCGGTCAGCGCCTGCCCGACCGGCATCGCGCACACCTACATGGCCGCCGACAAGCTGGCCGCCGCCGCCCGCGAGATGGGCGTCGACCTGCACGTGGAGACCCAGGGCTCCTCGGGCTCCACCCCGATCGACCCCTCGGTGGTCAGCAAGGCCGCCGCGGTCATCTTCGCCGTCGACGTGGGCGTCAAGGACCGGGAGCGGTTCGCCGGCAAGCCGGTCATCCAGTCGGGCACCAAGCGGGCCATCCAGGAGCCCGAGGTCATGATCCGCGAGGCCCTCGCCGCGGCCCAGGACCCGAACGCCCGCCGCGTCCCCGGCACCGGCGTCGCGGACTCCCCGTCCTCCTCGGGCGGCAAGCCCAGCACCGGTGCGGAGATCCGCCGCTGGCTGCTCACCGGCGTCAGCTACATGATCCCGTTCGTCGCGGCCGGTGGTCTGCTCATCGCGCTGGGCTTCCTCTTCGGCGGCTACCAGATCGTGCTCACCGACCCGGACTCGGCCGGCGGCCAGAGCTACGCGCTGAACTGGGCGCTGAACAACAGCTTCTTCAACCTGCCGGTCGCCGGCGACGTCGGCTCCGGCCTCAACGACGGCCTGCTCGGCTACCTGGGCGCGCTGTTCACCGTCCTGGGCCAGGCCGCCTTCGGCTTCCTGGTCCCGGCCCTGGCCGGCTACATCGCCTACGCCATCGCCGACCGGCCCGGCATCGTGCCCGGCTTCGTCGTCGGTGCGGTCTCCGGGACCGTCGGCGCGGGCTTCCTCGGCGGCGTCGTCGGCGGCATCATCGCCGGCTTCGTGGCCCTGTGGATCAGCAAGTGGAAGCTGCCCGCCGGCGTCCGCGGGCTGCAGCCGGTCGTGATCATCCCGCTGCTGGCCACCCTGATCTCCAGCGGCATCATGGTGCTCTTCCTCGGCCGACCGCTGGCCGCGGCCCTCACCGGCCTGGGCAACTTCCTCAACGGCCTCACCGGCGCCTCGGCGATCCTGCTCGGGATCATCCTGGGCCTGATGATGTGCTTCGACCTGGGCGGCCCGGTCAACAAGGCGGCCTACGTCTTCGCCACCACCGGCCTCACCGCGGCGATCGCCGGTGACGGCGGCCGCCAGCAGCTGGTCATCATGGCCACGGTCATGGCCGCCGGCATGGTGCCCCCGCTGGCCATGGCGATCTCCACCGTCGTCCGGCCCAAGCTGTACACCGCCGCCGAGCGCGACAACGGCAAGGCCGCCTGGCTGCTGGGCCTGTCCTTCATCTCTGAGGGCGCCATCCCGTTCGCCGCGGCCGACCCGCTGCGGGTCATCCCCTCGATGATGCTGGGCGGTGCCACCACCGGCGCGATCGTGGCCGGTGCCGGCGTCGAGCTGCGCGCCCCCCACGGCGGCATCTTCGTGTTCTTCGCGATGAGCAACTTCTTCCTGTTCATCATCGCGGTGATCATCGGTGCGGTCGTCGGCGGCGTCGCCGTCACGCTGGCCAAGTCCGTCGGCCGCACCCCCGAGGCCGCCCCGGCCGAGGCCACCGAGGCAGCGATGGTCGGTGCCCCGTCCTCGACCACGGGTGCCGCGGTCGCCGCGAGCTGACAGGATCGACCCCGACACCGGGGCGCGGGCGGTCCGCCGTCCGCGCCCCGCACCTCACTCGACGAAGAGGAGCGCACCTCCATGCCCAGCAAGACCGTGACCGTCGGTTCCGCCGTCGGCCTGCACGCCCGTCCCGCCGCCCTGATCGCCGAGGCCGTCGGCAAGGCCGGGGTGCCCGTCACCCTCGCCACGCCCGGCGGCAACCCGGTCGACGCCGGCTCGCCGCTGATGATCATGACCCTGGGCGCCAAGAAGGGCGCCGAGGTCGAGGTCTCCAGCGACGACCAGGCCGCCCTCGACCAGATCGCCGCGATGGTCGAGCGCGACCTCGACGCGGAGTAGCACCGCACCGCACGAGCGAGGGAGCCCTTCCCGAACGGCCAGGCAGCTGGCGTTCGGGAAGGGCTCCCTCGCTCGTTCCCGGGGTGGCTACAGGACGAGCGCCACGCCCGGGTCGTGCAGCACGGCGCCGATGTCGGCCAGGAACCTCGAGCCCAGCTCGCCGTCGATGATCCGGTGGTCGAACGACAGCGCCAGCTGGGTGACCTGGCGGACCTTGATCTTGCCCTTGTGCACCCAGGGCATCTCGCGGATCGCGCCGAAGGCCAGGATCGCCGACTCGCCGGGGTTGAGGATCGGCGTCCCGGTGTCCACGCCGAACACGCCGACGTTGGTGATCGTGATCGTGCCGCCGGACATCGCCGTCGGGCTGGTCTTGCCCTCGCGCGCGGTGGCGGTCAGGTCGCCCAGCGCACCGGCCAGCTCGGCCAGGGACAGCCGGCCGGCGTCCTTGATGTTGGGCACGATCAGCCCGCGCGGGGTGGCCGCGGCGATGCCCAGGTTCACGTAGTCCTTGACCACGATCTCCTGCGCCGCCTCGTCCCACGAGCTGTTCACCATCGGGTGCCGGTGCGCGGCCAGCAGCAGCGCCTTGGCCACGAACAGCAGCGGGCTGACCCGCAGACCGGCCAGCTCGGGACGGGACGCCAGCCGGGTGCGCAGCGCCATCATCCGCGTGACGTCGACGGTGAGGAACTCCGTGACGTGCGGGGCGGTGAACGCGCTGGTCACCATCGCCGCCGCGGTGTGCTTGCGGACGCCCTTGATCGGGATCCGCTGCTCGCGGCCCTCGGTGCCGGCCTCGGCCGCGGGGAACCGGACGACGGTCCCGGCGTCGGCGGCCAGCTCGGCCGGCGTCCGGGCGGGGGTCGCTGCACCGGACTGCGCCCCGGACCGGGCGGCGTCGACGTCGGCGCGGGTGATGACCCCGCCGGCACCGCTGCCGGTGACCGTGGTCAGGTCGACCCCGAGGTCCTTGGCGTACTTGCGCACCGGCGGCTTGGCCAGCGGGCGCGGGGCCCGGCGTCCGGGCGCGACCGCCTGCGACGACGCGGCCTCGGTGTCCGTGGCGTGCTGCTCGGCGGCCCGGCCGATCTCCAGCCCGCCGTGCCGCACCGGCTTGCTCGTCGCGTCCGGTGCCGTGGCCAGCAGCGGCGGTCGCTCGGTGCCGCCGCTGCCGTAGTCGGCCTCGGGCAGCACCTGCGGGGCGGTCGCCCGCTCGGCCACCGCGGCGCCGGCGTTCCGGGGACGGCGCTTGGCCTCGGTGTTCTTGGGGCCGTAGCCGACCAGCACCGAGGTGCGACCGCCGGGCGCGGGCCCGCCGATCAGCCCGGCGGCGGGGGTGTCGTCGTCCGCGGCCGCTGCGGGTGCGTCCCCGCCGATGTCGATGGTGATGATCGGCGAGCCGACGTCGACCGTCGTCCCCGGCTCGTGCAGCAGCTCGACCACGGTGCCGGCGTACGGGCTGGGCAGCTCGACGGCGGCCTTCGCCGTCTCCACCTCGCACAGCGGCTGGTTGGTCACGACGACGTCGCCGACGGCCACCAGCCACTGCAGGATCTCGCCCTCGGTCAGGCCCTCGCCGACGTCGGGCAGCTTGAACTGGCGCAGGTCCGGCATCAGAACTCCATCGAGCGGTCGACGACGTGCAGCACCCGGTCCAGGTCGGGCAGGTACTCCTCCTCGAGCTTGGACGGCGGGTAGGTGACGTCGTAGCCACCGACCCGCAGCACCGGGGCCTCCAGGGAGTGGAAGCAGGTCTCGGTCACGCGGGCGGCGATCTCGGCGCCCAGGCCCAGGTTGGTCTGCGCCTCGTGGACGACGACGCAGCGGCCGGTGCGGCGGACCGACTCCTCGACCGGACCCAGGTCCAGCGGGGACAGCGTGCGCAGGTCGATGACCTCCAGCGAGCGGCCCTCCTCGGCGGCGGCCTCGGCGGCCTGCAGCGCCGTCTTCACCATCGGGCCGTAGGCCAGCAGCGTGACGTCGTCGCCGGCCCGCACCACCCGGGAGCTGAACAGCGGCGGCGGGGTGGCCTCCAGGTCGACCTCGGCCTTGTCCCAGTACCGGCGCTTGGGCTCGAAGAACACCACCGGGTCGGGGCTGGCGATGGCCTGCTGCAGCATCCAGTAGGCGTCCGAGGGGTTGGACACCGCGACGACCTTGAGCCCGGTGGTGTGCGCGAAGTAGGCCTCGGGGCTCTCGCTGTGGTGCTCGACCGCGCCGATGCCGCCGCCGAACGGGATGCGGATGGTGATCGGCATGGGCAGCCGGCCGCGCGAGCGGGCGTGGATCTTGGCCACCTGGGTGACGATCTGGTTGTAGGCGGGGAAGACGAACCCGTCGAACTGGATCTCCACGACCGGCCGGTAGCCGCGCATGGCCAGCCCGACCGCGGTGCCCAGGATGCCGGCCTCGGCCAGCGGGGTGTCGACCACCCGCGCCTCGCCGAAGTCCTTCTGCAGCCCGTCGGTGATCCGGAAGACCCCGCCGAGCTTGCCGATGTCCTCGCCCATGAGCACGACCTTCGGGTCGTCCTCCATGGCCTTGCGCAGGCCGGTGTTGAGGGCCTTGCCCAACGTCAGCGTGGTCACGAGGCGAAGCCCTCCTGGTAGGCGAGGAACTCCGCGCGCTGGGCGGCGATCTCGTCGGTCTGCTCGGCGTACACGTGGTCGAACATCTCGGTGCCGGCCGGGTCGGGCATCTCCAGCGTGCCCTTGCGGATGCGGACGGCCAGCTCGTCGCCCTCGGCCTCGACCGAGGCGAAGAAGTCGGCGTCGGCCTTGCCCGAGCGGGACAGGTGGGCCTTGAGCCGGGCGATCGGGTCGCGCAGCTTCCACTCCTCCAGCTCGTCGGCCAGCCGGTAGCGGGTCGGGTCGTCGGAGGTGGTGTGCGCGCCCATCCGGTAGGTGAACGCCTCGATGAAGGTGGGGCCCGAGCCCTCGCGCGCCCGGGCCAGCGCGGCCCGGGTGACGGCCAGGACGGCGAGGACGTCGTTGCCGTCGACCCGGACGCCGGGGAACCCGAAGCCGGCGGCGCGGCGGAACAGCGGCACCTTGGACTGGCGCTCGATCGGCACCGAGATCGCGTACTGGTTGTTCTGGCAGAAGAACACGACCGGGGCGTCGAAGGTGGCGGCCCAGATCATGGCCTCGTTGACCTCGCCCTGGCTGGTCGCGCCGTCGCCGAGGAAGGCGATCGCGGCCCCGTCGCCGCCCGCCGTCCCCGAGTCGCGCTGGATGCCCATGGCGTAGCCGGTGGCGTGCAGGCACTGCGCGCCGATGACCACGGTGTACAGGTTGAACTTGGTCGCCAGCGGGTCCCAGCCACCGAGGTCGTTGCCCCGGAACAGGCTGATGACGTGCAGCGGGTCGACCCCGCGGGCCCACGCGACGCCGTGCTCGCGGTAGGTGGGGAAGGCCATGTCCTGCGCGCCCAGCGCGCGGCCGGCGCCGATCTGCGCGGCCTCCTGGCCCAGCAGGGAGGCCCAGATGCCGAGCTCGCCCTGGCGCTGCAGCGCGGTGGCCTCGACGTCCCACCGGCGGACCAGTGCGAGGTCGCGGTAGAGGGACCGGAGCTCGTCGTCGGTGACGTCGATCGCGTAGTCCGGGTGCTCGACCCGTTCGCCCTCGGGCGTCAGCAGCTGCACCAGGTCGGGTTGGGCAGGCAGGTGCGGTGCACCCGCCCCGGGTACGGGGTCGACCATCTCGCCGAGCGCGGTCACGGCTGTTCTCCTCACGTCGCAGAGCTCCGTGTGCAGCACATCACTGCCCGGCCGAGATGCGCAAGGCAGCTGCCCGGATCTGAGCAGGATGATCAGTCGGACCGGGATGTGGCGTGGCACACTGAGCACCGTGAGCGGGATCGATGCCACCGACGCCCGGCTGCTGCTCGCCCTGTCCGAGGATCCGCGGGCCACGGTGATGGCGCTGTCGCAGACCCTCGGGCTGGCCCGCAACACCGTGCAGGCCCGGCTGACCCGGCTCGAGTCCGGCGGGGTGCTGGACCCCTTCGAGCGGCGCGTGCGGCCCGAGGCCCTGGGCTACCCGCTGGGCGCCTACGTCACGGTGACGGTGGTGCAGACGTCGCTGGCCGAGGTCAGCGCCGGGTTGGCCGACATCCCCGAGGTGCTCGAGGTCATCGGCCTGTCCGGGGCGGCGGACCTGCTCGTGCAGGTGGTGGCCCGCGACGCCGACGACCTGTGGCGGATCAGCGAGCAGGTGCTGGCCATCCCCGGCGTCCAGCGCACCGACACGAACCTGGCGCTGCGGCGCTTCGTCGACCACCGGATGACCCCGCTGCTCAGGCGCGCCGCCGGGCGCTGACCGGCGGTGCAGCCCGGTTAGGGTGCGCCGTGCGGATCCGCCCTGTGCTCGTGCTGGTCGTGCTGCTGCTGGCCGGGTGCCGGATCGACGGGACGGCGTCCCCCGCGCCCGACGGGTGGGAGTTCGTCTCCGAGCAGCCGTGCGCGGACGCCGGGGCCGACGGTGCGTCCGACTTCTCCTGCGTGACCCTCAGCGTGCCGGTCGACCACGCGCAGCCGGCCGGCGAGCACTGGGACGTCACCTTCGGCGTGCTGCGGGCGGAGGGCGAGCGGAAGGGCGTCTACGTCACCGCCACCGGCGGGCCGGGGTCCAGCGGTCTGGACGTGGCCGACTCCTACGCCGCGGCCTTCCCCGACGACGTCCGGCAGGGCTTCGACGTCGTCTTCCTCGACCAGCGCGGGATCGGGCTGTCCCAGGAGCTGCGCTGCGACGACACCTACTACTCCTACTCGGGGTTCGTGGACACCTCGTCGACCCCCGCCGAGCGGGACGCCTTCGCCGACGCGAGCACCGGCTTCGGCGAGGACTGCTTCGCCGAGGCCGGCGTCGACCCGGCCACCGCACCCCGCTACGCCACCGCCCAGGCCGTCGAGGACCTGGAGGACTTCCGGCAGTGGCTGGACGCCCCGGAGCTGACCCTCTACGGCGAGAGCTACGGCACCCAGTACGTGCAGACCTACGCCGCCGCGCACCCCGACCGGGTCGCCGGGCTCCTGGTGGACGGTGTGGTGGACCTGGCCACCGACCAGCCCGAGTTCGCCGTCGAGCAGGCGCAGGGCCAGTCCGACGTCCTCGTCGCCACGCTGGCCCGGTGCGACACGAACCCCGTGTGCGCGGCCGTCGCACCCGGGGACTCCCTCGCCGACTACGACGCCCTGCTCGCCCGGCTGGCCGCCGACCCGGTCACCCCGCCCGGGGGCGACCCGGTGGACGACTACACGCTGCGCGCGGCGGCGGGGTCGTCGATGGGTGACCCGTACGCCCGGCAGGAGTTCACCGACGCGCTCAACGACGCCCTGGTCGGGGACTTCGCCGGTCTCGACGCACTGGGCAACGGCGGCTACGGCCCGACGTCGGACTTCTCCGACGCGCTGTACTACGCCGTCGAGTGCCAGGACTACGACGTCGTCCCCGAGGGCGGCGACCCGCGGGCGGTGCTCGACGACTGGCTGGACGCCGGGGCCGCGGCGGGGGTCGACCAGCTGCGGCTGAGCAGCTTCTACGGCGACGTGGACTGCCTGTTCTGGCCCGGGTCGACCACCACCCCCGACTTCGCCCGCCCGGCACCCGTGACCGACCCGCCCTACCCGGTGATGGTGCTCAACGCCGACACCGACCCCGCCACCCCGTTCGTCGGTGCGCGCAGCGTGTTCCGCGACCTGGTGCCCGGCGCCGGACCGGCCGACGCCGCGATCGTGCAGCTCTACGGCCCGCACGTGATCTACGGCCGGGGCGACCCGTGCATCGACGAGCCGGTGGACGCCTTCATCACCACCGGCCAGGTGCCGGCGCAACGGGTCACCATCTGCACCTGGTGACGGTTTCCACCTCCGGCCCGCCCGGGTAGTCCGCCCGGCATGGCGAAGAAGACCCCTTTCGGTGCGATCGGCAAGGGCAGGCGCGGCATCTCCACCGGTGGGTGGTTGGTCCGCGGCGCGGCTGCCGGCGCGGCCGGGACGACGGTGCTGAACACCGTCACCTACCTGGACATGGTGCTGCGCGGCCGCGGCACCAGCAGCACCCCGGAGCAGACCGTCGAGGCGCTCGCGGACAAGGCCCACGTCGGGATCCCCGGCGAGGGCGAGACCCGGGACAACCGGGTCTCCGGCCTGGGCCCGCTCACCGGGATCGCCGCGGGCGTGGGGGTCGGCGTGCTCGCCGGGTTGGCCCGCGCGGCGGGCTTCCGGCCGAACCCCGTCGTCGGCGGCCTGGTGGCCACCGTCGGGGCACTGGTCGGCGCGAACGGCCCGATGGCCGCGCTGGGCATCAGCGATCCGCGGACCTGGTCGGCCACCGACTGGGCCGCCGACGTCGTCCCGCACCTGGCCTACGGCTTCGCCACCCACGCCACCCTGGCCGCCCTCGACCGCGCCTGACCGCCGGCCTCGAGTGACAGCTGAGGGTGGTTCCGGCGCCCTCGAGACCGCGCTGAGCTGTCACTCGGTGCGCTGGCCCCCGGGTTCAGCAACGGCCGTCCTGGCTCACCGGCGTCGGTGAGCCAGGACGCACGTCGGTGGACCCAGCTGATCCACGCCGCAGGGGTCAGCGCCAGCCGGCGGGGTCGACGCCGCCGGGGACCGGGGCGGCGGGGTCGTAGGGCTGCCGGGTGAAGACGAACGTGGCCAGGTCCAGGTGGTCGTCGGCGATCCGCAGCGTCTCGCCGGCGTAGTAGCCGTCCAGCCCGACCCAGCTGCCGTCGGCCCGCCGGGTGAACCGGCTGGCCCGTCCGCCGCGGCCGGGCAGCGGACCCAGGTGCAGCAGGCCGCCGGCCTGCGCGCGCAGCACGTGCGGCGCCGGGCCCCAGAACCAGACGCCGAGGACGTCCAGCGGCACCGGCGGCGGGGACGGCGTCCACGCAGGCCCGACGTACGGCTCGGCGGCCTTGAGGTCGGCCAGCAGACCGGGCACGAGTGGGTCCAGGCCGCTGGTGGTGTTGGCCAGCATCACCGCGCCGGCCGCCTCGGACCGGTCGACGAACACCCCGGCCAGGAAGCCCGGCATCGACCCGCCGTGCCCGACCAGCGTGGTGCCCTCGACCCGCACCACCTGCAGACCGAGCCCGTAGGCCGACCAGCCGGGCGCGGAGAAGTCCACCCCGGCGGGCACGGTCATCTCCGCCAGCGTGCCGGGGGCGAGCACGTCGCCGGTGTCGCCCAGCAGGAAGGCGGCGAACCGGCCCAGGTCGGTCAGCGTCGCCCACAGCTGGCCGGCCGCGTCCATCACCCCGGCGTCGTGCTCGGGCTCGGGCAGGACGACGTCGGCCCACGGGTGGACGGCGGTGCCCTGCGCGGCGGCACCGGACGGGCGAGGCGTCGTCCGGGTCATGCCCAGCGGTGCGAGCACCTCGGCGGTGACCGCCTCGACCCACGGCCGGCCGCGGTGCCGGGCGACCAGCTCGCCGAGCAGGCCGAAGCCGAGGTTGGAGTAGTGGAACCGGCGCGCGGCCCCGAGGACGACGTGCTCGGGGCCCAGCTGCAGGTCGGCCAGCGACCCGCCGGGCACCCGCTCCCACCAGCCGCCCGGGCTCTCGCTGGAGGCGCCGGCCAGGTGCGAGAGCAGCTGGCCCACGGTGCGGTTGCCCAGCGGGGTGCCGGGGACGTGCCGGTCCAGCGGGTCGTCCAGGCCCAGCCGGCCCTCGTCGCGCAGCCGCATCACGACCACCGCGGTGATGCTCTTGCTGATCGAGCCCAGCCGGTACTGCACGTCGATGTGCGGGTCGGCGACGTCCCCGCGCCCGGCCGACCAGGCCAGCCCGCCGTCCCGGACGACGCCGGCCACCAGGCTGGGCGCCCGGCCGTCGCGCTGCACCTGGGCGGTGCGGGCCAGCAGGGTGCGTGCGGTGGTGGGCTCGACCATCCCCGCAGGCTAGGTGGTGGTGACCGGTGCGCCCACCGGCAGCCGACCGTCGCGGACGGCCCGCCGCTCGAACCACACGGTCATGAACGGCGGCACCGAGGAGACCAGGGCCAGGACGACGGTCGGCAGGTCCCACCGCAGCACGCGCCAGGCGACCAGCGCGAGCACCACGTAGACCACGAACACCGCCCCGTGGATCGGCCCGGCGACCTGGACACCGACCTCCGACGTGCCCAGCACCCACTTCACGAACATGCCGGCCAGCAGCAGCGCCCAGCTCACCGCCTCGGCGAGGGCGACGACGCGGAAGGCACGGGCGACGGTCCGGGGTGCGAGGAGGGCGGCCACGACCTGTCCCAACGAGGCGGGCCCGGCCGGCGTCCCCGGGTGTGACGGACCCCGCACCAGACCCCCGCACCGGACCCCCGCACACGGCCCCGGACACGACGGAGCCCCGGTCACCGAGGTGACCGGGGCTCCGTGCTGCTGCGGGGTGGCTCAGCCGGCGAGGCGGCGGTACGCCGTGGGCGAGGAGCCCATCGCGTCGATGCTCGACACCTTGACCACGTCACCGGACGTCGGGGCGTGCACCATCATGCCGTTGCCGATGTAGATGCCGATGTGGCTGACCGGGGAGTAGAACGCCACCAGGTCACCAGGCTGCAGCTCGCCGCGGGAGACCGACTGCCCCATCACGGCCTGCGCCTTGCTCGAGTGCGGAGCGGCGATGCCGGCAGCGGCGTAGGCGTACTGCACCAGCCCCGAGCAGTCGAAGCTGTCGGGCCCGGCAGCGGCCCACACGTACGGGTCACCCACCTGGGCCAGTGCCGTGTCGACGGCGGTCTGCGCAGCCGCGGAGTTCGCGACCACGGAGCCCACCGGGCTGGTGGGGGCACTGCTGGAGCCACTGGAGCTGCTGGCGGCGGGCGCGGTGTCACCCGCGGCGGCGACGGCGGCGCGCTCGGCGGCGGTCAGCGCGTCGTACTGCGCCTGGTAGTCCGCGATCTGGGCGTTCAGGTCGGCCTGCTGCGCGGTGACCGCGTCCAGCTGGGCCTGGGCCTGCGCAGTGGTCTGCTCGGCCTGCTGCTGCGCGGCGGCGGCGGCCTCGTCGGCCTGCTGCGCCTCGCTGAGCACGTCGGTGTTGTGCTGGGAGAGCAGGTCCAGTGTCGCGGTCTGCTCGACGAACTCACCGGCCGAGGTGGAGGTGAGCAGCGCCTGCAGCGAGGTGAGCTGGCTGCCGCCCTGGTAGGCGGTGCGGGCGACGTCGGTGACCGAGCCGCGGGCGGCCTCGAGGGCGGCCTGGGCGGCCTGCGCGGTGGCGGCGGCCTGGTCGGCGGCGGCCTGGTCGGTGTCCAGCGCGACGCGGGCGTCGTTGAACTGCTCGGTGAGGACCTCGAGCTGCTGGCCCCGGTCGACGATCAGCTGCGCGGCCTCGGCCGAGGTCGTCGGCTCGGCGGTGTCGCCGGGGGCGGCCACGGCGGGGCTGGCGGTCAGCAGGACCCCGGCGGCGGCGAAGAGGGTGATGACGGCGCGGCGCCCGCGGAGGGCAGGGCGACGCGCGGACAAGCTGGTACTCGCCATGTGCGGCGGGTGGTCCCTTCTTCCAACGAGCCGCCTACCGAGTTAGCTGACGGATTCGGACGGGAAGTTCGCCCGGCACGTCGACCTGGGTGGTCGTCGTGCTTCACCCCAGTGCTGCGGTGGGTCCCCGGTCCACGTCCGCCCCGGTGGTGCTGGAGGGGCGGCTGTGGTTCGGCGGCGTCCGGCCGGTGCCACCAGGGAGAGGTGGCGGAACGATCCGTCCGGACGTGGCGACGGTAAGGGGGTTGCCGACTCGTGACAAGTGAGGCCCCCGCGATTGTGGACTTCTCCACGTCTGCGCCCGGAACACGCCATGAGCACGCTCACAACGCGTGAGCGGACGACTGCGACCCCGCCGGTCGGTCACCATGCCGGGATGCGCTTCGACGTGGTGGTGGTGGGCGGCGGTCACAACGGTCTGGTCGCGGCGGCGTACCTGGCCCGGGCCGGCCGGTCGGTGCTGGTCCTGGAGCGCCGGGCCGGCCTGGGCGGGGCGGCGGTGAGCGAGCAGGTCTTCCCCGGCGTCGACGTCCGGTTGTCGGCCTACTCCTACCTGGTCAGCCTGCTGCCCGACCGGGTCGTGGCCGACCTGGACCTCGACGTCCGGCTGGCCGACCGGGCGGTCAGCTCGGCCACCCTGCTCGGCGACCGTGCACCGGTCGTGGAGCGCGACCCCGGCCCGGTCACCGCGCAGTCGTTCCGCGACCTCACCGGGTCCGACGCCGAGTGGGCCGGCTGGCAGCGCTTCTACGACCGGCTGGCCACCCTGGCCGAGGACCTCTCCCCCACGCTGGTCGAGCCGTTGCCGACCACCGCCGAGCTGGAGCGTCGGCTGCGCGACCGGCAGCTGTACCGCGACCTGCTCGAGCGCCCGCTGGCCGACGTGGTCGCCGACCACCTGGACTCCGACGTCGCCCGCGGGATCGCGCTCACGGACGGGCTGATCGGCACCTCCGCCGACGTGCACGCCGCCGACGGGCTGGCCGGCCGCTGCTTCCTGTACCACCTGGTCGGCAACGGCACGGGCCTCTGGCGGGTGCCGGTCGGCGGCATGGGGGCGGTCAGCGGCGCGATGGCCGACGCCGCCCGCCGGGGCGGCGCCGAGCTCCGCACCCGGGCGACGGTGACCGCGGTCGAGACCCGCGACGACGGCGTCACGGTGCACTGGACCGACGACGACGGGACGACGCACGCGGTGGACGCCGGCCACGTGGTCGCCGGCTGCGCGCCGGCCGTGCTCGACGAGCTGACCGGGGCGGCGCCGGGCCCCCGGCCGGTGGGCGCCCAGCTCAAGGTGAACATGGTGCTGACCCGGCTGCCCCGCACCCGGTCGGGCCTGGACCCGGCGGTCGCGTTCGGCGGCACCTGCCACGTCGACGAGGCCGCCTCGCAGATCGACGCCGCCTGGGCGCAGTCCTCGGCCGGCCGGCTGCCCGACGTCATCCCGTTCGAGGTGTACTGCCACTCCCTCACCGACCCCTCGATCGTCGGGGACACCGGGCTGCACACGCTGACCCTGTTCGGGCTGCACACCCCGGCCGACCTGTTCACCGCCGACCCGGTCGGCACCCGCGAGGAGGCGGTCCGCCGTGTGGTGGCCCAGCTGGACGCCCAGCTCGAGGAGCCGCTGGCCGACTGCCTGGCCACCGACGGGGAGGGCCGCCCGTGCCTGCAGGCGTCATCCCCGCTGGACGTCGAGGCCTCGCTCGCCATGCCGGGCGGGCACATCTTCCACGGCGACCTGGCCTGGCCGGTGGCGACCGAGGCGCAGCCGGCGGGCACCTGGGGCGCGGCCACCGCCCACCCGCGCGTGGTGGCGGCGTCCAGCGGCGGCACGGTCCGCGGCGGTGCCGTCAGCGGCCTGGGCGGCTACGCGGCCGCCCGCCACCTGTTGGGGTGACCCACCGGACATCCCGTCCACAACCGTGACGCCCGCCGGGCTCAGGGATGGGATGATCCGGAGGTGACGGTGTCCATGCTCGACCGGGCCATCTACTCCTTCGGGGATGTGGACCGCCTCGTCGGCCTGCCCGCTGGCACCGCCCGTCGTTGGCTCGACGGGTACGAGCGCTCAGGGTCCCGCTACGAACCCGTTCTCCGCGAGCACTCCGACGGTTCGGCGGCCGTCACCTGGGGTGAGCTCGTCGAGGCCCGCCTGCTCGCCGAGTTCCGTTCCCGCAAGGTGTCCATGCAGAGGATGCGTCCGGCGGTCGCTGCCCTGCGCGACGAGTTCGGGCGTTACCCCCTGGCCCATGCGCGCCCCTTCCTGACCGTCGACAACCGAGAGCTCGTCCGCCGCATGCAGGATCGACTCGAGCTGGACCCCGACCTGAGTCTCGTGGTCGTTCGCAACGGTCAGGTGGTCCTGTCGGCCGCTGCGGAGCGGTTCCAGCACTCGGTGCACTACGAGGACGACGCCGTCGCACTCATCCGGCCTTCCGCAGCGACACCTGACGTGACCATGGACCCCGCCCGGTCCTTCGGGCAGCCGACTGTCCGAGGAATCCGTACCGACGCCATCGCCGAGGACTTCCGCGCCGGCAGCGAGAGGGACGAACTGGTCGAGCTGTACGACTTGACGCCGACCTTGGTGGATCAAGCGATTCGATTCGAGCTGATCGCCGCCCGCGACGCCGCCTGACCGGTGGCCGCGCTGGCGGGGGTCACGTTCTTCGCCGACGAGAACTGCCTCGGCATGGCCCGTTGCCTCTTGAAGGAGGGCCGGGACGACGTCGTGCACCCGGGCCACGTCCTGCTGCCCGACGTACCTCTCGGTTGCCCGGACCTCGAATGGATGGCGACCATCGCACGCCACGACCTCGTCGTCCTCACCCGCGACAGACGCATCCGGACCCGGCCGGCGGAGTTGACCGAGTACCGGTCTCAAGGCCTGCGCGTGGTGTTCCTCGCCGGGAAGACCGATCGACGACCCAGCGAACAGGCGGCACTGTTCCTGCGACACGAGACCCGTCTGCGACGGGAGATGGTCAAGCGAGGCCCTGGTCCATGGGCGCTGACGATGAGCGAACGCGACCTCCGGCCGATCGACCTGCCCGACAACTGACCACCTGCTAGACAGCGGGGGTGGAGACGACCGGCGCGGTGCTGCGCGGCGAGGGTGGCCGGTACGAACTGGTGACGCTGGAGGTCGGCGACCCCGGCCCCGGTGAGGTGCTGGTCGAGATGGCCTACGCCGGGCTCTGCCACTCCGACGAGCACCTGCGGCACTCCAACGCCGGCGGGAAGTACCCGATCGTCGGCGGCCACGAGGGCTCGGGCGTCGTCCTGGCCGTCGGGCCGGGCGTGCGCCGGGTCGCCCCGGGCGACCACGTGGTGGCCAGCTTCCTGCCCGCCTGCGGCACCTGCCGGTGGTGCGCGTCGGGCCGGTCCAACCTGTGCGACCTGGGCGCCACCATCGCCACCGGTCAGCTGCCCACCGGCACCTGGCCGTTCCGGCTGGACGGCGAGCCGCTGGGCGGGTTCTGCATGGTCGGCGCGTTCGCCCGGCACTCGCTGCTCAGCGAGGCCTCCTGCATCCGGATCGACCCGTGGCTGCCGCTGGACACCGCGGCGCTGATGGCCTGCAGCGTGCCCACCGGGTGGGGCTCGGCGGTCTACGCCGGCGGCACCCGCCCCGGGGACACCGTCGTCGTCGTCGGCTGCGGCGGGGTGGGCGCCAACGCGGTGCAGGGCGCCGTCCACGCCGGGGCGTCGAACATCGTCGCCGTCGACCCGGTCGCGTTCCGCCGGGAGTTCGCCGAGTCCGTCGGCGCCACGCACGCCGTCGAGGACACCCGGAGCGCGGCGATGCTCGCCCGCGAGCTGACCCGGGGCAACGGCGCCGACGTCGTCGTCCTCGCGGTCGGGGCCACCGCCGCCGAGGGCACCCGCCAGGCCGCCCGCTGCCTGGGCAAGGGCGGAACGCTGGTGCTGACGGCGCTGGCCGACATCGGCTCCGACGTCACGGTGTCGCTGCAGGGCAACGGGCTCACCGTCTACGAGCACCGCATCCAGGGCGCGCTGTTCGGCAGCTGCAACGCCCACCGCGACGTCCCGATGCTGCTGCGGCTGGCCAGCGAGGGGAAGCTCGAGCTGGACCGGCTGGTCACCCGCCGGTACGCCCTGGACCAGCTCGAGCAGGGCTTCGCCGACCAGGCCGCCGGCGAGACCATCCGCGGCCTGCTGGTGCACGCGGACTGATCAGCCCTTGACCGCCCCCTCGTTGGCCCCGCCGACGAAGTAGCGCTGGAAGACGAAGAAGACGACGGCCACCGGGATGGTCATCAGCAGCGCGGCACCCAGGGTGAGCGGGAACTGGTTGCCCGAGCCCAGCTGGCCGGTCGTCAGCGTCGCCACGCCCTTGGTCAGCGTGTAGAGGTCCCGGTCCTGGGACGCCACGATGAAGTGCGGCAGCTCGTTCCACGACGCCTGGAAGCTGAGGATGGTCAGCGTGATCAGCGCCGGGCGGGCCATCGGCAGCACGACCGACCAGAACACCCGGAAGGTGCCGGCGCCGTCGATCCGCGCCGCCTCCTCGATCGAGGCCGGGACCGACTCGAAGAACTGCTTCATGATGAAGATGCCCGCGGCGTCGGCGACCAGCGGCAGGAACAGCGCCACCGGGGTGTCGTAGATGCCGAGCTGGTTGAGCACCAGGAACTTCGGGATCAGCAGGACGACGCCGGGCACCGCCATGACCGCCAGGACGGCGCTGAACACCGCCGACCGGCCGCGGAAGTGCAACCGGGCCAGCGCGTAGCCGGCGAGGGAGTCCAGGAACACCCGCAGGCCGGTGACCAGCACCGACACCCAGACCGAGTTGAACGCCCACAGCCCGAAGTCGGTGTCGAACAGCCGGCCGAACGCGGCCGCGGTGAGCGGGTCGGGCAGGAGCGCCAGCGGGTTGTTCGTGGCGTCGCCGTTGGTCTTGAACGACGTCACGACCTGGATGAGGAACGGGTACAGGTAGACGACGGAGAAGAAGACCAGCACGACGTAGGCCAGGAAGCGGCCCACCTGCCGGCCGGGCAGCCGGCGGCGGGGTGCCTCCGGCGCTGGGGCGTCGTCGACGGGGGTCTCGAGGGTGGTGGTCACGCGGTCACCGTCCGGCCTGGAAGAAGGTGGTCTTGGACGACGCCGCCCGGGCCCGCTGGGTGGCCTTGAGCGCCTTCTTCTCGGCGGCGGCGTCCTTGTCGCGCATGAGGAACCGCTGCACCGAGGTGAGCACGATGATGATCGCGAACAGCACGAACGACATCGCGGCCGCGCGGCCCCACTGGCCGCTGACGAACGCCGAGGTGTAGCTGAGGAACGCCGGGGTGAGCGTGGTCTTGGCCGGGTTGCCCTGGCTGATCAGGTAGACCTGGTCGAACACCTGCCAGGTGCCGATCAGGCCCAGGGTGATGACGAGGAACAAGGTCGGCCGCAGCGCCGGCAGCGTGACCGCGCGGAACCGCTGCCAGGAGTTGGCGCCGTCCATCACCGCCGCCTCGCGGACGTCGTTGGGCACGTCCTGCAGCGCGGCCAGGAACATCAGCATGTAGCCACCGGCCGACGTCCAGACCACCAGCAAGATCAGCGCGGCCAGCGCGATCGACGGCCCGGACAGCCAGTCCCACCAGGACAGCCCGAGCGGGCCGCCATCGGTCAGCGCGGCCGGCGGGGAGTCGGCGTCCCAGAACCCGAGGCCGTCGCCGATCAGGTGCAGCAGGCCGCGGGAGTCGCTGAACCAGTTGGGCCCGTCGATGCCGACCAGGCCGAGCAGGCCGTTGACCGCCCCGCCGCCGGTGAACAGGAAGATGAACACCAGGCTGATCGCCACCGAGCTGGTGACGGTCGGGAAGTAGAACGCCGTCCGGAAGAAGCCCTTGGCCCGGATCTTCGAGTTGAGCACCAGCGCCAGGCCGAGCGCGATCGCCGTCTGCAGCGGGACCACCAGCAGGACGTACCAGGCGTTGTTGCGCAGGGCGGTCATGAAGTCCTGCCGGGCCAGGCCCGGCTCGGTCAGGATCGCGGCGTAGTTGTCGAACCCGACGAAGCCGACCTGGCCGGTGAACGGCGATCCCCGCCCGCGCCAGTCGGTGAGGCTGACCCAGAACGCCATGAGGATCGGGATCAACACGAAGAGCCCGATCAGCACGAGCTGCGGGGCGGCGAAGGACCAGCCGGCCCGCCCCTGCCCGGCCCGGGACGAGCTGCGCCCCGACCCCCGCGGGGAGGCGGTCGCCAGGGCCCCTGCGGGAGCCGGGGCCGCGGTCATCCGCCGATCGCCTGCTCGAGGTTGGTCTGGGTGGACTGCAGGATCTCGGCCGGGTCACCGGTCTCGATCGCCCCCAGCTGGCTGTCGAAGTCCTGCAGCACCGGCTCGACGCCCGGTGCGTTGACCGGCCCCTGCGCGTAGTCGGCACCCGCGATGTAGGCCTCCCGCTCGGGGAACTGCTGCAGGTAGGCGTCGGCCAGGGACTGGCGCGAGGGGAGCACACCGGTGTCCTGGGTCAGCGGGGTCATCGCGTCGGCGCCGGTCAGGTAGGTGGCCAGGTCGACCGCGGCGTCCTGCGCGTCGCTGTCGGCGGCCACGGCCAGGCAGTTGGTGAACGACAGCGTGCCCGAGCCGCCGGGGCCCTCAGGCAGCGGGACGACGGTGTAGCCGACGTCCGGGTAGTCGTTGGCCATGCCGCCGACCAGCCAATTGCCCTCGATGGTCATCGCGGCCTTGCCGGTGCCCAGGGCCTCCACGCCGTCCCCGGCGTCGACGTCACCCGGGAAGCTGAAGCTGCCGGCCTGCAGGTTGGTCTGCAGGTACTGCAGCGCCTCGAGGTTCTCCGGGCTGTCCGCGGTGACCTCGCCGCCGTCCTCCGACAGGAACCAGCCGCCGCCCTCGACCATGAACGCACCGACCCGGTCCCGGGTGGCGTTGACGACCAGGCCGGTCTGCTCGCCGGTGGTCAGCCGCTGGGCGACCGTCGCCAGCTGCTCCCACGTGGTCGGGTAGTCGGCCTCGGTCAGGCCGGCGGCCGACCAGGCGGCGTCGTTGATCTCCAGCGCCAGGGTGGAGAAGTCCTTGGGCAGGCAGTACTGCGTGTCCTGGTAGGTGAACGCGTCGACCAGGTTCGGGTAGAAGTCGTCGAGGTCGTCGACCTGGTCCAGGTAGGGGAACAGGTTGCCGGCGTCGGCCTGGTCGGCCAGCCGGCTGGCGTCGAGGTAGAAGACGTCGGGCGGGTTGCCGCCGGCGAAGCCCTGGGCCAGCTCCTGGGAGAGGTCGGCGGCGACCTGGACGTCGACGGTGTTGCCCGACTCCTCCTCGTAGGCGTCGACCTGGGACTGCACGGCCTGGGTCTCGGCGTCGCCGGAGCTGGCGATGAGCATGGTGAGCGAGGCGCTGCCCGACTCCTGCTGCTCGGCGCCGTCGTCGAAGCCACCACCGCAGGCGGCGGCCAGGGACAGCGCGGCGACGGCGACGGCGGCCTGCGCGGACCGGCGGATGGGGTGTCTCACTCGGGGTTCCTCCTCTGCGGTCGGCCGTCGGCGTCGGTGCCGTCGGCCGGGTGGTGCGGGGTGGGTCGGGTGGTCAGTGGGTGCCGGACGGCGGGAACGGCAGGCTCGCCGCGGACGGCGCGGCGTCGTCACCGCGCTGCGAGCTGGCCCGGACGACCAGCCGCGGCGGCAGCAGCACCGGCTGGTCGGCGGCCGGGGAGCCGGGCGGGCCGGGGTCCAGCTGGCCGCGGAGCAGCTCGATGCAGGCCGCGGCGGCCGCGACGACCGGCTGGGCGACCGAGGTGAGCCCCAGGGCGGCGGCGACCGGGCTGTCGTCGAAGCCCACGACGGCGACGTCCCGGCCGGGTCGGCGGCCGAGCTCCTGGACGGCGCCCAGCGCGCCGAGGGCGAGGGAGTCGCTGGCGCAGACCAGGGCGGTCACCCCGCGCGCGGCGAGCAGGCCGAGGGCGGTGGCCTGGGCGACGGCGAGATCGTCGGGGAGCCCGGCCTCCAGGCCGGCGACGGGCAGGCCGGCCGAGGACATGGCGTCCACCCAGCCGGCCCGCCGGTCGTCGCCGGTGCCCGAGCCGGCCGGCCAGCCGAGCCAGGCGATCCGGGTGTGCCCCTGGGCGACCAGGTGCTCGACGGCCGCGCGGGTGCCCGCCGCGCCGTCGACGTCGACCCAGCTGCGCCCGTCCGGGTCGTCCCAGGGCCGGCCGAAGCTGGCCACCGGCAGCCGGCGGCGGCGCAGCCAGGCGGTGCGCGGGTCGCCGTGGGAGGTGCCGGTCAGCACGAACGCGTCGACGGCGAAGGAGGCGACGAGCTCGTCGTAGGCGCCCACCTCGGCCTCGGCGTCGTCGGCGGTGAAGAGCACCAGCCGCTGGCCGGACTCCTCGGCGCTGCGGGTCAGCGCGTGCAGGAACTGGTCGAGCACGCTGCCGCCGAAGGCCTCGCGGACCGGCTCGATGCGCATGGCGATGAGCTGCGACCGGTGGCTGCGCATCTGCTGGGCGGCCCGCAGCGGGCGGTAGCCGACCTCGTCGATGACCGCCCGGACCCGGTCCAGGGTGGCCCCGCTGACCAGGTGCGGTGCGTTGAGCACGTTGCTCACGGTCTGCTTGGAGACCTGGGCGAGCGCAGCGACGCTGGCGAGCGTGGGCCGCTCGACGCCGTCGTCGGGGTGCATCGCTGTCTCCTTTGGACCGATCCAAGTGATCGGAGGCACAGTGCGCCGGGTGCAGGGTGGCTGTCAAGTGCGAGCTCGGTGCAGCTTGTGCGATCCGGCCGGGTTCGGGTTGGATCGGTCGAATGACGAGCGACGCGGGCCTGCAGCCGACCGTCCACGAGCTCGACGTCTGCCTGCGGGCCCCGGTCACCGTGCTGTCGGCGCGGGACGGCGCGGTGCGCGGGCAGGGCGCCGAGGGGGTGTTCTGCGGCGACGTCCGGGCGCTGTCGGTGGTCGGGGTGACCGTGGCCGGTCGTCGTCCCGACGGCATCGGCGGGGGCAGCACCGGTCCGGGCACCAGCACGCACGTGGCCGTCGTCCGCGGGCTGGGCGACCCCGGCCCGGACCCGACGGTCCGGCTGGAGACCGTGCGCACGCTCACCGCCGACGGGCTCACCGAGACGCTGCGGCTGGTCTCCACCGCCGCCGCACCGGTGACCGCCGAGGTGGTGCTGACCCTGGCCACCGACCTGGCCACCGTGGAGGAGGTCAAGAGCGGCCACCTGCGCCCCCTGCTGCGCCCGGACGGCGACGGGTGGTCCGGCCGCGGGGTCACCGTCGCGGTGCCCGGCCTCCAGGTGGACGGCGAGGTGGGCCGGCTGCGCTGGTCGGTCGTCGTCCCGCCGCGGGACGCCGTGGAGCTGACCTGGTCGGCGACCGTCACCGACCCCGGCGGGGTGACCACGGCCCCGCGCACCGCGGCCAGCTGGTCCACCCCGCGGGTCACCGCCGACGACTCCCGGCTGGCCGCGCTCGTCGAGCAGTCCCTGGAGGACCTGGCCGGGCTGCGGATGACCACCACGAGCGACCCGGACGACGTCTTCGCCGCCGCCGGGGCCCCCTGGTACCTGACCCTCTTCGGCCGGGACAGCCTCTGGACGGCGCGCTTGCTGCTGCCGCTGGGCACCGAGCTGGCGGCCGGCACGCTGCGCACCCTGGCCGCCCGGCAGGGCACCCGCCGGGACGACGCCACCGGCGAGGAGCCGGGCAAGATCCTGCACGAGATCCGCCGTCCCCCGGTGGCCGAGGAGGGCACGACCCCGTTCCTGCCGCCGGTCTACTTCGGCACCGTCGACGCCACCCCGCTGTGGGTCTGCCTGCTGCACGACGCCTGGCGCTGGGGCCTGGACCCGGCCGTGGTCACCGAGCTGCTGGACCCGCTCGAGCGGGCGCTGGGGTGGCTGGCCACCGACGGCGACCCCGACGGCGACGGGTTCCTGGAGTACCTGGACCGCTCGGGCGCCGGGCTGGCCAACCAGGGCTGGAAGGACAGCGCGGACTCCGTCCGCTTCGCCGACGGCACGATCGCCGAGGGACCGATCGCGCTGTGCGAGGCGCAGGCCTACGCGCACGAGGCGGCCCTGGCCGGTGCGCACCTGCTGGAGGCGTTCGGCCGGCCCGGCGCCGACCGCTGGCGAGCCTGGGCCGCCGACCTGGCCGAGTGCTTCCGCGGCGCCTTCTGGGTCGCCGACGCCGAGGGCCGCTACCCGGCGATCGCGCTGGACGGCGCCAAGACCCCGGTGGACGCCCCGACCTCGAACATCGGCCACCTGCTGGGCACCGGGCTGCTCACCGCCGGGGAGTCCGCCGAGGTGGCCGCCCGGCTCGGGTCGCCGGCGATGGACTCCGGGTTCGGGTTGCGCACGATGGCCACCACCGCCGGCGGCTACGGCCCGCTGACCTACCACTGCGGGTCGGTCTGGCCGCACGACACCGCGATCACGCTCACCGGGCTGGCCCGCGACGGGCACGACGCGGTCGCCGGGTCGCTGGCCCGCGGGGTGCTGGCGGCCGGGGAGTCCTTCGCCTGGCGGCTGCCCGAGCTGTTCGCCGGCGACGGCTCGGACGTCGTCCGGCGAGCGCTGGCCTACCCGGCCTCCTGCCGGCCGCAGGCCTGGTCGGCGGCCGCCGCGGTCGCCGTGCTGACCGCCGTGCTGGGGCTGCGGCCCGACGTCCCGGCCGGCCGGCTCGTCGTCCGGCCGCTGCAGCCGGCACCGCTGGGCGCGGTCCGGGTCGAGGGCCTGCGGATCGGGTCCGACGACGTCACGGTGACCGTGTCTGCCGACGGCGCTGTCGAGGTGACTGGCTTCTCCGGGGAGGTCGCCGTCGGCTGACCAGGCTCGCCGGGCGCCGCGGCCCCGCGGGTGGTGGAGTTGGGGCGATGACCGTCCGCCCGTCCTGGCACGCCCGATGGCGGTCGGAGGCCCGTTTCCTCATGGGATCGGTGCGGCGGGGCCTGCGCGGGCGGGACCTCGCGCTGATCGCGGCCGGGCTGACCTTCTACGCCGGCATCTCCGTCGTCCCGCTGCTGCTGCTGGCCCTGGCGCTGACCTCGCTGCTGGCCGGTGCCGACTGGGTGCGCGGGAAGCTGGACCTCCTCGGCGGGGTGCTGCCCGACCAGCTCGGCGCCCCGGACGCCCTCGCCCGGCTGGCCGAGGCCGGCACCACGATGACCCTGCTCGGCGGGGTGCTGGCCCTGCTGCCGATGACGTTCTACGGCGAAGGGCTGCGGCGGGCGCTGCTGCGGTTCACCGACGAGCGGGACACCTACACCGGCTGGCGCGGCCGGCTGGCCGTCGTCCCGCTGCTGCTGGTCTCGCCGTTCCTGCTGTACCCGGTGCTGCTGGTGGTGCCGGTGCTCGCCGACCTGCAGGCCACGGCCGGGTTCGGCGCGCGGGTGGGCGGGGTCGCGCTGGGCTTCTACTCGGTGCTCTTCGCCCTGGTCGGGCCGCTGGTGTGGGGGTTCCGGTTCGTCGCGGCCGGGATGCTGCGCTGGGGCGCGGTGCTGGTCGGCGCGTTCTTCACCGCGGCGTCGCTGGCCGGGTTCCTGCAGGGCTTCGTGCTCTTCCTGCGGCTGCCGCTGTCCATCGGTGCCCCGTTCGGCGGGCTCGACGTGGTCGGCGGGGTGGTCGCGCTCGGGCTGTGGCTGTTCCTGCTGCACCTGGTGGTGATCGCCGGCTGGCTGCTCACCCAGGCGCTGGACCAGCGGCTGGCCCGCGGGCGGCCCTGAGCGCGAGCACGACCGGCGCGACCGAGCCGGGCAGCAGCACCTTGCCCGGGCCGGGGAGGACGACGTCCAGGGTGACGCCGTCGGCCGGCCGGTAGGGCTGCGTCGCGAGCAGGGGCCCGACCGCGCGGCGCAGCCGGGACACCTCGGCCCGCACCGTCACCGTGCGCGCCGGGTCGCCGAACAGCGCCCCGGCGAGCTCGGCGGCGGTCAGCCCCTGCGGGGCGCGGGCCAGAGCGAGCAGGATCTCGGCGTGCCGCGGGCCCAGGACGTCGACCCACGACCCGGTGGGCGCGTCCACCCGGAGCCGGGGCCGGTCCCCGGCGAGGTCGAGCAGCACGGCGGTGTCGGCGCCGGACAGGTCGTCGTCGTCCAGCCGGACCAGCCACCCGCCGGGCAGCGGCTCCACCCGGCACGGGCCCAGCACCGGCAGCAGCCGGTGCCCGCCGTCCAGCCCGGCCGGCAGGGCCACCCGGGCCGGACCGGCGAACCCGGTGGCCGCCGCGGTGCGGCCGTCGTGGGCCAGCACCAGCGCCCGTCCCTCGGCCCGGGCCAGCAGCGGACCGGCGATCCGGCGAAGCTGCTCCAGCGACCGGTCGTGCGCGGCCCGCACCTCGTGCTCGGCCAGCGCGGCGACCGCCGACACCAGCGCGAGCACCCCCGGGTGGGCGGTGCGCGCCGGCCCGGACAGGTCGACCACGCCCAGCAGTGCGCCGCCGACCGGGTCGCGCAGCGGGGCGGCGGCGCAGGTCCACTGCTGGTGCCCGTCGACGAAGTGCTCCCCGCCGTGCACCCCGACCGGGGTCCCCAGCACCAGGCAGGTGCCGATCGCGTTGGTGCCCACGGTGGGCTCGTCCCAGGCCGCCCCGGGGACGAACCCCAGCCCGTCGGCGCGGCGCCGCACCTCCGGCGCCCCGCCCTGCCACAGCACGGTGCCGTCGGTGCCGGTCACGACCAGGAGCTGGCCGGAGGCCCGGGCGACCGGTTCCAGGCGGTCCCGCAGCACCGGGATCATCGGCGCCAGCGGCCCGGTGAACACCAGCCGGGACACCTCGGCGTCCGACAGCACCGCCGGTCCGCCGGCCCCGCCCGGGTCCACGCCCGCCGCGGCCACCCGTCGCCACGACGCGTCGATGAGGGGGCGGGGCACGGCACCAGGGTGTGACCTGGACCACCGGGAGCGCAACCCTTCGCAACCCTGCTGCAGCGACCGGCGCGGGTGTGGCATGGACCCCGGGACGGCGACGAGGCCGTCCGAGCGAGGAGGCACCCGCATGACGCAGACCCTGGAACGCCCCACCGACACCCCCGCCGCCCGCGTCGCCGCATGGCTCGACGCCTTCCAGGCCGCCCTGGACGCCCGGGACGCCGACGCCGCCGCCGAGCTGTTCGCCCCCACCTGCTTCTGGCGCGACCTGATCGCCTTCACCTGGAACATCACCACCGCCGAGGGCCGGGACGCCGTCCGGGCCCGGCTGACCGAGGTCACCGACCGGGTCGCCCCGACCGGCTTCCGGGTCACCGAGGGCCAGGAGCCCACCGGTGCGGACGGCGTCGACGAGGCCTGGATCCACTTCGAGACGTCGGTCGGCCGCGGGCGCGGGCACCTGCGGCTCCAGGACGGCAAGGCCTGGACGTTGCTCACCACCCTGTACGAGCTGACCGGCCACGAGGAGCCGGCCGGTGCCGGCCGCCCGCGCGGCGCCGAGCACGGGGCGAACAAGGACCGGCAGACCTGGCTGGAGCGCCGCGAGGCCGAGGCCACCGAGCTCGGGTACACCCGCCAGCCGCACGTGCTGGTGATCGGCGGGGGCCAGGGCGGGATCGCCCTCGGCGCCCGGCTGCGGCAGCTCGACGTCCCGACGATCGTCGTCGACCGGCACGCCCGGCCCGGCGACCAGTGGCGCAGCCGCTACAAGTCCCTCTGCCTGCACGACCCGGTCTGGTACGACCACCTGCCCTACCTGCCGTTCCCGGAGAACTGGCCGGTGTTCGCGCCGAAGGACAAGATCGGCGACTGGCTGGAGATGTACACGAAGGTCATGGAGCTCAACTACTGGAGCTCCACCAGCGTGGAGTCGGCGTCCTGGGACGAGGCCGCCGGGCACTGGGACGTCGAGGTCGTCCGGGACGGCGAGCGGCTCACCCTGCACCCGACCGAGCTGGTCTTCGCCACCGGCATGAGCGGCAAGGCCCGTATGCCGCGGTTCCCCGGGATGGACCGGTTCCGCGGAGAGCAGCAGCACTCCTCCGCCCACCCCGGACCCGAGGCCTACCGGGGGAAGAAGGTCGTCGTCGTCGGGAGCAACAACTCCGCGCACGACATCTGCGCGGCGCTGTGGGAGCACGGCGCCGACGTCACGATGGTGCAGCGCAGCTCCACGCACATCGTCACCAGCCGCTCGCTGCTGGGCACGATGGAGGGCCTGTACTCCGAGAGCGCCGCGGCCGCCGGGGTCACCACGCACCAGGCCGACCTGACCTTCGCCTCGCTGCCCTACCGGATCATGGGCGAGTTCCAGAAGCCGCTCTACGACCAGATCCGGATCGACGACGCCGACTTCTACGCCCGCCTGGAGGCCGCCGGCTTCCAGCTCGACTTCGGCGACGACGACTCCGGCCTGTTCCTCAAGTACCTGCGCCGGGGCTCGGGCTACTACATCGACGTGGGTGCCTCCGAGCTCATCGCGGACGGCTCGGTGAAGCTGGTCGGCGGCCAGGTCCGCGAGCTGACCGAGGACGCCGTCGTCCTCGAGGACGGGACGACGCTGCCGGCCGACCTGGTCGTCTACGCCACCGGCTACGACTCGATGAACGGGTGGGTGGCCGACCTCATCGACCAGGAGACCGCCGACCGGCTGGGCAAGGTCTGGGGCCTGGGCTCGGACACCACCAAGGACCCGGGCCCGTGGGAGGGCGAGCAGCGCAACATGTGGAAGCCCACCGCCGTCCCGCACCTGTGGATGCACGGCGGCAACCTGCACCAGTCCCGGCACTACTCCCTGTACCTGGCCCTGCAGCTCAAAGCCCGGTACGAGGGCATCCCCACCCCGGTGTCCGAGCCGGCCGCCGTGCACCACACGAGCTGAGGAGCGCGCGATGAGAGCAGCACGCTGGCACGCCCGGGGGGACATCCGGGTCGAGGACATCCCCGAGCCGGATCTCCGACCCGGGCACGTGGCGATCGACGTCGCCTGGTGCGGGATCTGCGGCAGCGACCTGCACGAGTACCTGGAGGGGCCGATCTTCATCCCGCACGGCACCCCGCACCCGGTGTCGGGCGAGATGGCGCCGCTGACGATGGGGCACGAGTTCTCCGGGACCGTGACCGCGCTGGGCGAGGGCGTCACCGACCTCGCGGTGGGCGACGCGGTCGTCGTCGAGCCCTACGTGATCGCCGACGACGTCGACACCACGCCCGGCCAGCCGTACCAGCTGTCGCACGACATGAACTTCATCGGGCTGGGCGGCCGCGGCGGCGGGCTGAGCGAGAAGGTCGTGGTCGACCGGCGGTGGGTGCACCCGGTCGGGGACATCCCGCTGGACCAGGCCGCCCTGGTCGAGCCGCTGGCCGTGGGCTACCACGCCTACCGGCGCAGCGGGGCCGGCGCCGGGGACGTCGCGCTGATCGGCGGGGCCGGCCCGATCGGGCTCCTGCTGGCCGCCGTCCTGCGGGCGGAGGGGCTCACCGTGGTCGTGACCGAGGTCAGCGCGGCGCGCAAGGCCAAGGCGCTCGAGACCGGGGTGGCCGACCACGTGCTGGACCCGACCGAGGGGTCGGTGGCCGACCGGGTGCGCGAGCTGACCGGCGGTCGGGGTGCCGACGTCGGCTTCGAGTGCTCCAGCGTGGACGCCGTCCTGGACACCCTGCTGGACGGCGTCCGGCCCGGCGCGGTGATCGTCAACGTGTCGATCTGGGGGCACAAGCCGGCGGTGGACCTGCAGAAGCTGGTGCTCAAGGAGATCGACCTGCGCGGCACGATCGCCTATGCCGGCGACCACCCCGCCACGATCGAGCTGGTGCGCAGCGGCAAGGTCGACCTGGCCCCGTTCATCACGGCGAGGATCGACCTCGCCGACCTGGTGGAGCAGGGCTTCGAGACGCTGGTCCACCGCAACGACACCCAGGTCAAGATCCTCGTCCACCCCTGAGGCGGGTCGAGTGCACGACTGCGGTGGTCTCCGGGGCTCCGGGACCACCGCAGTCGTGCACTTGGCGTGCGGTCAGTTGGTGGGCTGACCGGGGATGGACGGCGGGCCGGCGCCCGGGCCGCCCGGTCCCGGTGCCGGTGGTGCCGGTCCGGGTGCCGGGGGCGCGGGTGCGGGGGCCGGCGCCGGGGGTGTGTAGGAGGCGCCGTTGCTGACCCGGATGGTGACCACCTGGCCGACCACCGCGCGCCCGCCGGCCGGGGGGCTGGTGCCCAGCAGCGAGCCGGACGGCGTGCTGCCGTCCACGGTCACCGTCTGCGGCACGAACCCGGCGTCGGCCAGCGCCGTCCGGCAGGAGCTGACCGAGCCGCAGCCGGGCACCGGCCGGGTGTTGCCGTTGACCACGGCCGGGTCGGCGGGCGGGAACTCACCGCTGCCGCGGGCGTCGAGGATCGGCGCCATCGCGGCCCGCCAGATGGTCGCCGGCTTGTTGCCGCCGAAGCCCCCGACGTCCTGGTTCAGCTTGGGGTTCAGCACCATCACGCTGGCGGTGATCTCGGGGGTGTAGCCGACGAAGGCGGCGGAGAAGTTGTCCTGCGACGTCCCGGTCTTGCCGGCGATCTGGTGCCCGGCGACGTAGGCCCGGGACCCGGTCTGGCCGGGGTTCCCCGGCTCGACGTCCCGGCGCAGGATCTGGTTGATCGTGGTGGCCACGCCGGGCGCGATGGCCTCGGGGGTGCACTGGTCACCGCGCACCAGGGGCTGGCCGTCGGCGGCGAGCAGCGGCTGGCCGGCGCGGTCCAGGACGGCGGTCACCGGGGTGACCAGGCAGCGGGTGCCGCTGGCGGCGAAGGTCGAGTACGCACTGGCCAGGGCCAGCGGGCTGGTCTCCTCGGCGCCGAAGGTGAACGAGCCGCGGTTCTCGTCGATGACCTGCTGGGCCAGGCCCGGCCGGCTGAACTGGAACAGCCCGGCCGCCTCGGCCATCCGCACCGGCTCCTCGACGCTGCCGAGGGCGTCCTCCAGGGCGAGGAAGTACGTGTTGGAGCTCTGGTAGAGCGCGGTCGACAGGTCCAGGGTGCCCGAGTACCGGCCGGCGTTGCGCACGTCGTAGGGCTCCGCGCCGTCCCGGTAGACCCGCGAGACGTAGGGGTCCGAGGTGGTCAGCGTGTAGTACTGCGAGTACTGCCGGGCCAGCGCGGCGGCCGCGGTGAACACCTTGTAGGTCGAGCCCGACCCCTGGCTGGCGGCCACGTTGAGGTTGTAGGACTCCTGCGCCGGGTCGGTGACGTCGTAGCCGAACACCCGGTTCACGCTCATCGCCAGCAGGTGCCCGGTGCCGGGCTGGACGGCGGTGAACATCCCGGCCAGCGAGTCGCCCATCGGCAGGGTCCCCAGGACCGCGGCGTCCCCGGCGCGCTGCAGCTCGGGGTCCAGCGTGGTCTGGATGGTCAGCCCGTCGTGCTCGAGCTGCTCCTGGGTCAGGCCGAGGGTCTGGGTCAGGTAGCGCTGCACGAAGTCGCAGACGAACGGGCCCACCGCGGCCTGCACGCACCCGCGCGGCGGCGCGGCGCCCAGCACCAGGGTGAGCGGCTCGGCCTGCGCGGCGGCGGCCTCGTCGGGGGTGACCATGCCCTGCTCGGCCATCCGGTCGAGCACCTGGTCGCGCCGGGTCGTGGCCGCCTCGGGGTTCACCGTCGGGTCGTCGCTGGTGGGGCTCTGCGCGAGCCCGGCCAGCATCGCGGCCTGCGGCAGCGTGAGGTCGACGGCGTCCACGGAGAAGTAGATCCGCGAGGCGGCCTGGATCCCGTAGGCGTTCTGGCCGAAGTAGACGATGTTCAGGTAGCGGGTGAGGATCTCGTCCTTGCTGTAGGTCTCCTCCAGCGCCAGGGCCAGCCGGGCCTCCCGCAGCTTGCGGTCCAGCGTCTGCTCGGTGGCCGCCGCGGCCTCCTCCGGGGTGTCCGCGGTCTGCAGCAGCGTCTGCTTCACCAGCTGCTGGGTGAGCGTCGACCCGCCCTCCTGCACGTCGCCGGCGGACAGGTTGGTGACCGCGGCCCGCAGCGTGCCCTGCACGTCGAGCCCGTGGTGCGAGTAGAACCGGGCGTCCTCGATGGCCACCATGGCCTGCTTCATGACCTCGGCGATCCGGTCGCCGGTCACCGGGGCGCGGTTCTCGTCGTAGAACCCGGTGATCGGCTCGCCGTTCGCCGCGGTCATCACCGTGTTGCCGGCCGGCGTCCGGTCGGTGAGCTCGACCGGCAGGGCATCCAGCAGCGAGGCCGAGTTGCGGGCCGTGACGCCGAGCCCGCCGACGACCGGGAACAGCACCGCCGCGACGAGCACCCCGGCCAGGACGACGGCGGCCAGCAGCTGGACCAGCGTGCCGATCCGGCGGGCCACGCCCATGTCCCACCTTCCTCGCAGGTCACCGGGGTCCCACAGAACCAGAGAACGCAGATGTTCCACAACCATGCCTTGTCCGGCAAGGCATGGCCGGATAGCTTGTCCAGCATGGCATCGCTGACCGAGCCCGCGGCCTTCGTGCTCGCGGCGCTGGCCGACCAGCCCCTGCACGGGTGGGGCATCACCGCGGAGGTGGAGCTGTTGTCGGCCGGCCAGGTCGCCCTGCGGGTGGGCACCCTCTACGGCCTGCTCGACCGCCTGACCGCCGAGGGTCTGGTCGAGCCCGACCGGGAGGAGCTGCACGCCGGCCGGACCCGCCGCTACCACCGGCTCACCGACGCCGGCCGCCGCGCGCTGGAGGCCGAGGCGGTGCGCCAGGAGGCCAATGCTCGCGCGCTGCGCGCCCGGCTGCGGGTGCGGCCGGCATGAGCGCCGTCCCCACCCTCGAGGACCGCTACCGGCGCCTGCTGCGCGCCCTCCCCGAACCGGCCCGCAGTCGCTGGGCCGACGAGATGACCGACACCTACCTGACCGCCACCTGCGCCCACGACCCGGAGTTCGCCGAGTTCGGCTCCCCGGACCTGGCCGACCGCCTCGACGTCTGGGGTCTGGCGCTCCGGCTCCGGCTGGGCGGGCCGGGGTCCTCCGCCCGGGCCTCGCTGACCGGCGCCACGGTCCGCTGGGTCGCCCTGCTGGGCACCCTGGCCGCCGCCGCCCCGGCCGCCCTGGCCCAGCTCGCACGCACCCTGGACCCGGGCCCGCCCTGGGTCACCGGCTGGCACGTCCCGTTCAACACGCTGGCCGCGGTGCTCGCGGTGGCGGTGTTCGGGTGCCTGGTGCACGGCTCGGTGGTCGCCCGGGCGACGGCCGGGGCGCTCCTCGCGCTGCACCTGTTCGCCGCCATCACCACCAGCGCCCCGATCGGATCCACCGTGGCGTTCCTGCTCCCGGCCGCCGTCCCGCTGCTGGCCGCCCTGGCCGTGGACCCGGTGCGGGTGGACCGACCCGGGTGGTGGTGGGCCGGCGCCCTCGGCGCGCTCCTCCTCGTGGGCGGGCTGCCCTACCTGTCCCTCCTGGCGCCGGTCTGGCTGACCTCTGACGCCGTCGCGGCGGTCGGGCTCACCGTCGTCGGCGCCGTGGCCGTGGTGCGGACCGCCGCCCCGGCCGCGGGTGCGGTCGCCGTCCTGGGGCTGCTGACGCTGCCCGTCCTCCTGCTCCCGCTGGTCGTCGGCGGCGGGCCGGCCGGGTACGTCGCCGTCCAGGCCGGGGCGGTGGCCCTGCTCGCCGCGACCACCGTGGTCTGCGCCGTGACCGCCGTCCGCGCGGTGCGCCGGTTGCCGTCCCCGAGGACCTGACACCCGGGCCGAGACCTGCGCGCAACCTGGAGCGGGCATCCTGGTGGGCCACCCGCCCGTCCCGCCCAGGAGCCGCCCCGTGCCCGACCCCAGCGTCACCGTGAACGGGCAGGTCGCCCCGCTGTCCGGCGTGCCCGCCCACACCACGGCGCTCGACTGGTTGCGCGGCCGCGGACTGGTCGGCGCCAAGGAGGGCTGCGCCGAGGGTGAGTGCGGCGCCTGCTCGGTGCTCGTCGCCCGCCCGGGGACGACGACCCCCACCCGCTGGACGGCGCTGAACGCCTGCCTGGTGCCGGTGCTCGCCCTCGACGGCCAGGAGGTGGTGACCGCCGAGGGGCTGGGCACCCCGGCCGACCTGCACCCGGTGCAGCGCGAGATGGCGGTCCGCGGCGGCTCGCAGTGCGGCTACTGCACGCCGGGCTTCGTCTGCAGCATGGCCGCGGAGTTCTACCGCCCCGGACGGGGTGACGCCGCTCCGGTGGACGTCGTGGGCACCACCGAGCACCCCCACGAGCAGGGGCCGAACGGGTTCGACCTGCACGCGCTGAGCGGCAACCTGTGCCGGTGCACCGGCTACCGGCCGATCCGGGACGCCGCCTACGCCCTGGACGCCCCGGCCCACGGCGACCTGCTCGCCGCCCGGCAGGCCGCGCCCGCCCCGGCCCCCCGGGCGACCCGCACCGACGCCTTCGTCCGCCCCGCCGACCTGGCCGCCGCGCTGCAGCTGCTCGGCGAGCGGCCCGACGCGGTCGTCGTCGCCGGCTCCACCGACTGGGGCGTCGAGGTCAACCTGCGCGGGGTGCGCGCCCCGCTGGTGGTGGCCGTCGACCGGCTGGCCGAGCTGCGCGGGGTCTCGGTGACCGACGAGGTCGTCGAGATCGGCGCCGCGGTCACCCTCAGCGAGATCGCCGCCCGGCTGGACGGCGCCGTCCCGTTGCTGGACCTGCTGCTCCCCCAGTTCGCCTCGGTGCTCATCCGCAACGGCGCCACGCTGGGCGGCAACCTGGGCACCGGCTCCCCCATCGGCGACACCGCGCCGGGGCTGCTGGCCCTGGGCGCCTCGCTGGTGCTGGTCTCGTCCGACGGCGAGCGCGAGGTCGCCCTCGCCGACTACTTCACCGGCTACCGGCGCAGCGTGCGGACGGCGGGCGAGCTGATCCGCGCCGTCCGCATCCCGCAGCCGCAGCCCGGGCTGGTCGGGTTCACCAAGATCGCCAAGCGGCGGTTCGACGACATCTCCAGCGTCGCGGTCGCGTTCGGCCTCGACGTCGTGGACGGCGTCGTCGCCGCGGCGCGGATCGGGCTGGGCGGGGTCGCCGCGACGCCGATCCGGGCGCTGGCCACCGAGCAGGCCCTCGTCGGCCGCCCGTGGCCCGACGTCGCCGCGGCCGCCGACGTGCTCGGCGGCGAGGGGACCCCGCTGGACGACCACCGGGCCAGCGCCGCTTACCGCGCGGCCATGCTCCGCCAGTCGCTGCTGAAGTTCGCCGCAGAGAACGAGGTCCCGGCATGAGCGCGTTGTCCCAGCGACCCGCCGGTGCCGTCGTCGGCACCGCCGTCCCGCACGAGGCCGCCGCCCTGCACGTGACCGGGCTGGCGCTCTACACCGACGACCTGGTCGGCCGCACCAAGGACGTGCTGCACGCCTGGCCGGTCCAGGTCATGCACGCCCACGCCCGGGTCACCGCGCTGCGCACCGACCCGGCGCTCGCCGTCCCCGGGGTGGTGCGGGTGCTCACCGGCGCCGACGTCCCCGGGGTGAACGACGCCGGGGTCAAGCACGACGAGCCGCTGTTCCCCGACGAGGTCATGTTCTACGGCCACGCGGTGTGCTGGGTGCTCGGCGAGACGCTGGAGGCCGCCCGGCTGGGCGCCGAGGCCGTCGAGGTCGAGGTCGAGCCGCTGCCGGCGCTGGTCACCGTCCGCGAGGCGATCGAGGCGGAGGCGTTCCAGGGCGGGCAGCCCCGGCTCGAGCGCGGCGACGTCGAGCAGGCGCTGACCGCCTCGGCGCACGTGTTCTCCGGGGAGATCGAGTTCGCCGGCCAGGAGCACTTCTACCTGGAGACGCACTGCGCGCTGGCCCTGGTCGACGAGAACGGGCAGGTGTTCGTGCAGTCGAGCACCCAGCACCCCTCGGAGACCCAGGAGATCGTGGCCCACGTGCTGGGGCTGACCAGCAGCGAGGTCACCGTGCAGTGCCTGCGGATGGGCGGCGGCTTCGGCGGCAAGGAGATGCAGCCGCACGGGCTGGCCGCGATCGCCGCGCTCGGTGCCCGGCTGACCGGCCGCCCGGTCCGGCTGCGCCTCAACCGCAGCCAGGACATCACCATGACCGGCAAGCGGCACGGCTTCCACGCCCGCTGGCAGGTCGGCTTCGACGACGAGGGCCGGCTGACCGCGCTGGACGCCACGCTGACCTCGGACGGCGGCTGGAGCCTGGACCTGTCCGAGCCGGTGCTGGCCCGCGCGCTGTGCCACATCGACAACGCGTACTGGATCCCCGCCGTCCGGGTGAACGGCCGGATCGCCAGGACCAACAAGACGTCGCAGACCGCGTTCCGCGGCTTCGGCGGCCCGCAGGGGATGCTCGTGATCGAGGACATCCTGGGTCGCTGCGCGCCCACCCTGGGCATCGACCCGCACGAGCTGCGCCGCCGGAACTTCTACGCCGTCGGCCAGGAGACGCCCTACGGCCAGCCCGTCCGGCAGGCCGACCGCCTGCTGCGGACCTGGGACCAGGTGCTGGACACCGGCGACTTCGCGGCCCGCACCGCCGAGGTCGCGGCGTTCAACGCCGGGTCGCTCCACGTGAAACGAGCCCTGGCCATCACCCCGGTCAAGTTCGGCATCTCGTTCAACTTCACCGCGTTCAACCAGGGCGGCGCGCTGGTGCACGTCTACAAGGACGGCTCGGTGCTGATCACCCACGGCGGCACCGAGATGGGCCAGGGCCTGCACACCAAGATGCTGCAGGTAGCGGCCACCGCCCTCGGCGTCCCGCTGTCCCGCGTCCGGCTGGCCCCCACCCGGACCGACAAGGTGCCCAACACCTCGGCGACGGCGGCCAGCTCCGGGGCCGACCTCAACGGCGGCGCGGTGAAGAACGCCTGCGAGCAGATCCTCGCCCGGTTGTCCCAGGTCGCCGCCGAGCAGCTGCACGTGCCGGCCGCCGACGTCCGGTTCTCCGGCGGGGTGGTGCGCGGGCTGGCGCCCGGCGGCCCGACCGTGCCGTGGGAGGACGTCGTCCGGCTGGCCTACTTCTCCCGGGTGCAGCTGTGGGCGGCCGGCTACTACCGGACCGAGGGCCTGCACTGGGACTCCGCAGCCATGCGCGGCGAGCCGTTCAAGTACTTCGCGCACGGGGTGGCCGCCGCCGAGGTCGAGGTCGACGGGTTCACCGGGGCCTACCGGGTGCGCCGGGTGGACATCGTGCACGACGTCGGCGACTCGCTGTCCCCGCTGGTGGACATCGGCCAGGTCGAGGGCGGGTTCGTGCAGGGCGTGGGCTGGCTGACCCTGGAGGACCTGCGCTGGGAGGACCGCGAGGGCCCGAACCGCGGCCGGATCAGCACGCAGTCGGCCAGCACCTACAAGCTGCCCAGCTTCTCCGAGATGCCCGAGGACTTCCGGGTCTCGCTGCTGGAGTCCGCGCACGAGGAGGGCGCCGTCTTCGGCTCCAAGGCCGTCGGCGAGCCCCCGCTGATGCTGGCGTTCAGCGTCCGCGAGGCGCTGCGCCAGGCCGCGGCCGCGTTCGGCCCGGCCGGCACCGCCGTGGACCTGGCCTCCCCGGCCACCCCCGAGGCGGTGTTCTGGGCGGTCGAGGCGGCCCGGTCCGGCGAGGGCGCGCACCTGCGGGACGGCGGCGAGCAGCCACCGCAGCCGACCGGTCCGCCGATCCGGCCGACGTCCGAGCGCGTGCTGAGCGAGTCCTGATGCGGTGGGACCGCGCCGTGCAGGCGCTGCGCGACCGGCGGGAGCCGGGCGTGCTGGTGACCGTGGCGACCGTCCGCGGGCACTCGCCGCGCGAGGCCGGCGCCAAGATGGTGGTCACCGCCGACGCCCAGCACGGCACCGTCGGCGGCGGCAACCTGGAGGCGGTCGCGGTCGAGCGGGCGCGGGCGCTGCTGGCCGGGGGGGAATTCGCCACCCAGGTCGTCGAGGTCGCGCTGTCGGACAAGGCGCCCTACCAGCACGGCGTGCAGTGCTGCGGCGGCGAGGTCGGGCTGCTGCTGGAGCCGCTGCCCGTCGTCCCGGCGGTGGCGGTGTTCGGCATCGGGCACGTCGGGCTGGAGCTGGCCCGCATCCTGGCCCGCCACGACCTCGACCTGCACCTGGTCGACTCCCGGCCCGACCAGCTCACCCCCGAGCGGCTGGCCGTGCTGGACGACGCGCTGGCCGCGGTGCACGTGCACCAGGTCCCGGTGCTACCCGAGCTGGTGCTCGCCGAGCTGCCGGCCGGCACCCACGTGCTGGTGATGACGCACGACCACGCCGAGGACGCCGCGCTGTGCGACGCCGCGCTGCGCACCCCCGGCCTGGCCTCGATCGGGCTGATCGGCTCGGCCGGCAAGTGGGCCCGGTTCCGCCGCACGCTGCTGGCCGACGGCGCCCCGGACCCCGACCGGATCACCTGCCCGATCGGGCTGCCCGAGCTGGCCGGCAAGGAGCCGGCGGTCATCGCGGTCAGCGTCGCGGCCGCCCTGCTCGGGGCGTTCACCCGCGTGCCCTCGTGACCCTCTACCGCGGCTCGTTCCTGGACACCCCGGTCGCCGGGGAGCTGCGCACCGAGCTCGACGGCGGGCTGCTGGTCCGCGACGGGGTCGTCGTCGCCCGCGGGGTGGTGCACGCGCCCGCCGGCGAGGAGGTCGTCGACCTGACCGGTGGCCTGGTGCTGCCCGGGTTCGTCGACACCCACGTGCACTACCCGCAGGTCCGGGCGATCGGCGGGCTGGGCATGCCGCTGCTGGACTGGCTGGAGCGGTGCGCGCTGCCCGAGGAGTGCCGGCTGGCCGACGTCGGCTACGCCCGCACGGTGGCCGCCGAGTTCGTCGACGGCCTGGCCCGCGCCGGGACGACGTCCGCGCTGGTGTTCGGCTCGCACTTCGCCCCGGCGGTGGACGCGCTGTTCACCGAGGCCGACCGGGTCGGGCTGCGGGTGACGTCCGGGCTGGTGGTGAGCGACCGCCTGCTGCCCGAGGCGCTGCTGACCACGCCGGAGCGGGCCCTGGCGGAGGGGCGCGCGCTGGCGGAGCGGTGGCACGGCGTGCGGCGCTCGCGGTACGCGGTGACCCCGCGGTTCTCGCTGTCGTGCAGCCCGGAGCTGCTGGAGTCCTGCGCCGACCTGCTGGGCGAGGTGGACGGCGCGCTGGTCACCTCGCACGTCAACGAGAACCTGGCCGAGGTGGCCGCGGTCGCCGAGCTGTTCGGCGGGTCCTACGTGGACACCTATGACAAGCCCGGGCTGTTGGGACCGCGGTCGGTGCTCGCGCACGACGTGCACCCCACCGACGGCGAGCTCGACCTGCTGGGCCTGCGCGGGACGGCGGTGGCGCACTGCCCGACGTCCAACGCCGCGCTGGGCAGCGGGCTGTTCCCGCTGCGCCGGCACCGGGCGGCCGGGGTGCGGGTGGCGCTGGGCTCCGACGTGGGCGCCGGCACCGGGTTCTCCCTGCTCAAGGAGGGGTTGCAGGGCTACTTCGGCCAGCAGCTGCTGGGCGCGGCCGGGGAGCCGCTGACCCCGGCGGACCTGCTGCACCTGGCCACCGCCGCCGGCGCCGACGCCCTGGGGCTGGACGACGTCGGCGACCTGTCGGTGGGCAAGCGCTTCGACGCCGTCTGGCTGCGCCCGGATGCCGGGAGCACCCTGGACGTCGTCCTGAGGTCGGCGGCCGGGCCCGACGACGCCCTCGCCAAGGCCTTCGCCCTGGGCGGCCCGGCCGACATCGCCGGCGTCTGGGTCGACGGCGACCGCATCCGCGGGGTGTCCGCGAATCCCTGAGGGTGTCCGTCCATCACGACGGACGAGGACCCACAGGAATGCGCGGACACCCCGACCGGACCCGGCCGTGGACTTGGATCGACCCGCGACCCAGTCGGCGTGGCGATCCTGGACCAGCGAGGTCGCCGCGGGTTGCCAGAAGGGCATCCGGCGGTCAACGGGGGGGGGGGGGGGGCGGCGTGGCGCGACCCGATGACGGTGGGGTGACCCTCTGCGCAGGGTGGGTCAGTCGGCTTCGTCGATGAGGCGGTCGCGCTGCTCGGCGACGTCGTACTCGGCGGCCGGGAAGCGCGGGGCCAGGTCGCCCACGGCCTCCAGCAGCAGCCGGCCGACCGCCCAGTTGCGGTACCACTTGCGGTCGCCGGGGACGACGTACCAGGGGTTGGCCTCGGTGCTGGTGCGCTCGATGGCGATCTCGTAGGCGCGCTGGTAGTCCGTCCACAGCGCGCGCTCGTCGATGTCGCCGGGGTTGAACTTCCAGCGCTTGGTGGAGTCGTCCAGCCGGGCGAGCAGCCGCTGCTTCTGCTCCCACCGGGAGATGTGCAGCATGCACTTCACGATCGTCACGCCGGCCTCGGCCAGCTGGTCCTCGAACCGGGCGATCTCCTTGTACCGGCGCTCGATCACCGCCGGGCTGGCCAGCTCGCGGACCCGGCCGATCAGTACGTCCTCGTAGTGCGAGCGGTCGAAGACGCCGAGCAGCCCGGGTGCGGGCACCGCCCGGCGGACCCGCCAGAGGAACCCGTGCCGCAGCTCCTCGGCCGACGGCTTCTTGAAGCTGGTGATCAGCACGCCCTGCGGGTTGACCGCCCCGGCGACGTGCTTGATCACCCCGCCCTTGCCGCTGGTGTCCATGCCCTGCAGCACCAGCAGCACGCGCCGGTCGCCGCCGGAGACGCCCTCGGCGTAGAGCCGCTCCTGCAGCAGCGAGAGCTCCGCGCCGTCGGCGGCCATCTGGTCGCGGGTGGCGTCCTTGTCCCCGGGGGCGTGCGGCGTGCCGCGCGGGTCGAGGTCGGCCAGCGACACCGGGCCGGACGGCGCGCGGAGCACCTCGCGCAGGGAGGTCGTCGTCTTGGCCATGATCAGCACCCTAGTTCCGGTCGCGTGCCGCGGCCCGGGCGCCGTCAGCCGACCAGCAGCTCCGGCAGGTCCTCGCGGTGCAGCACGACCAGGCTGCTGACGGCCCGGGTGAGCGCCACGTAGAGCCGGTGCAGCCCACGGGGCTCGGCGGCCACGATCGCCGCGGGCTCCACCACCACGACGGCGTCGAACTCCAGGCCCTTCACCAGCGTCGCCGGGACGACGACCACCCGCGCGGGCTCGCTGCCGTCGTCGACCAGCGCCTCGACCTGCAGCCCCTCCGCCCGCAGCGCGGTGACCAGCTCGTCGACCCCGGCGTCCGCGCAGACGATCCCGACCGACCCCTGCGCGACCTGCGCGACCACCTCGGCCACCGGGCCGGCCAGCGAGGACACTGACCGCAGCTGCAGCGACCCCGGCTCCGAGCGGACGGCGGTGGCCGGCGCCAGCCCGGGCACGAGCGTCGGCAGCAGCCGGTTGGCGAACTCGAGCACCTCGGCCGGCACCCGGTAGCCCCGGGTCAGCGGCCGGACGACGGTGTCCGGGCGGCCCAGCGCGGCCAGCGTCTGCGTCCAGTCGGCCACCGACCAGGGGCTGGTCGCCTGCGCCAGGTCGCCGAGCACGGTCAGCGACCCCGCGGCCAGCCGGCGGGCCACCGCGCGGCACTGCATCGGCGAGAGGTCCTGCGCCTCGTCGACCACCACGTGCCCGTAGCCCGGCGTCCGCTCCAGCAGGCCGGCCACCTCGTCGACCAGCACGGCGTCGGCCGCCGTCCAGCGGGTGGACCGCACCGACCGGGCGGGTGCGCGCCGCAGCAGCTCCTGCTCCTCGTCGGTCAGCACGCCCCGGGCGGCGCGGGTGGGGTCGGCGAGCACCGCGGCGACCAGCCCCGCGGCGTCCACGGCCGGCCAGTGCTCGTCGCAGAACGCGCGCACCTCGGCCGACCGGGCGCAGCGGCGGGTCTCGGCGTCGGTCGGGCTGCCGCCGGCCTCCTCCTTCTGCCGGCGGGCGTCCTCGGCCAGCGACAGGCCCAGCCGCTCGCGGCCGGCGCCGTAGGAGATGTCGGCCCGGCGCAGGTCGTCGACGTAGCGCCGCAGCCGCTCGACGGGGATGCGGTAGCGCCGGCCGGACAGCGGCACCTGCACCGAGTCCTGCGGCTTGGCCACCCCGCGCCAGACCGCCCGGTGCAGCACCTCGGCCAGCCGGGCGTCGCCCTTGAGCACGGCCACGTCGTCCGGGTCCTGCGCGCGCACGGGCACCCGGCCGGTCAGGTCGGCGACGGTGGCCTGGTCGACCTCCACCTCGCCGAGGGCGGGCAGCACCTGCTCGATGTAGCGCAGGAACGCCCGGTTGGGGCCGACGACGAGCACGCCGGTGCGGGCCAGCTGCTCGCCGTGCGTGTACAGCAGGTAGGCCGCGCGGTGCAGGCCGACGGCGGTCTTGCCGGTGCCCGGTGCCCCCTGCACGCAGATCGACTCCGCCAGCGGGGCGCGCACGATGTCGTCCTGGTCGGGCTGGATGGTGGCCACGATGTCGCGCATCGGGCCCGACCGCGGCCGCTCGATCTCCTCCCGCAGCAGCTGCGACTCGCCGTCGTCCCCGGTCAGGGACTCGTCCTCGTAGGAGGTCAACCGGCCGTCGGCGAAGCCGAACCGGCGGCGCCGGGTCAACCCCTGCGGGTCGGCCGCGCTGGCCTGGTAGAACGGCCGGCTCATCGGCGCCCGCCAGTCGATGACCACCGGGTCGCCGGCGGCGTCGCGGACGTGCCGGCGGCCGACGTGGAAGGCCTCGTCCGGGGTGTCGGTGCGGCCGAAGAACGGCGGCGCCCCGCGGTCGGCGGCCAGGCTGCGCAGCCGCTCCGCCCGGGCGGCACCCAACCGCTCGGACGCCCAGGCGTCCACCCCGGCGTCGGCGGTGGCCGCGGTGGCGGTGTGCATCTGCTGCAGACAGGCGGCAGCCAGGTCGAGGTGCGCGCGCTCGGCGGTCAGGACGGCGTCTTCGGGCACGGTCGGAGGACGCTACGCCCGACCGGCCGGTGAGCTCAACGGGTTCCGGTGGCGGCCCGGGATCCCTAGGGTCGGGCCGTGCCGCTGACCTTCGCCGGGACCGTCGACCGGACCGCCCTGCACCGCGCCGCGCTCGCCCTCGCCCCGCTCGTCGGCGCGCCCGAGGTCGCCGCCGCCTGGGACCGCGAGTCCGCGCTGCCCGGGATGACGGTGGGCGGGGTGGCCCGGCACCTGGTCGGCCAGTTCGAGGCCGCCGTGGAGTTCCTGGGCATCCTCCCGCCCCCGTCGCACGCCCCGGTGGTGACCCTCGTGGAGCTGTACCGCCGCACCGACTGGTTCACCGCCCCGGTCGACGCCCCGGAGAACACCTCGATCCGCGACGACTTCGACGCCATGGCCGCCGGCGGGCAGGCGGACTCCGTCGCCGTGCTCGCGCGCAGCACGGCCTGGCTCCCCGACGCGGTGGCCGCAGCCGGGCCGACGACCTACGTGCCCTGGCAGGACTGCTCGGTGTCCACCGACGACTTCCTGGTGGTGCGGGCGATGGAGGTCCTGGTGCACGCCGACGACCTCGCCGCCAGCGTGCAGCTCCCGCTGCCGGACCTGGACGACGAGCTGACCCACCCCGCGCTGGCGCTGCTGGCGGTGCTGTCCGCCCGGCAGCACGGCACGCCGACCGCGCTGCGGGCACTGGCCCGGGCCGAGCGGGCCACCGGCCCGGCGGCGGCGTTCGGGCCGGTCGCGGGCTAGTCCGGGCTGCGCTGGAACAACCGGGCCAGCACGATGTCGGTCCGGGTGCCGGTCACCCCGCGCAGCGCACGCACCCGCTGGATCGTGGCGTCCAGGTGCCCGATGTCGCGGGCCAGGACGTGCAGCACCGCGTCGGCCACCCCGGACACCGTCCAGGCGCTGACCACCTCGGCGATGTCGGAGAAGTCGGCGCGCAGCCGCGCCGGGGACACCACGCCGGAGTACTGCACCTCCACGTAGGCCTCCGTCGACCAGCCCAGCGCACCCGGGTCGACGATCGCGGCGAACCCGCTGATCGCCCCGGACCCGACCAGCCGGTCCACCCGGCGCTTGGCGGCCGGTGCGGACAGCCCCACCGCCTCCCCGACCTCGGCGAACGTCGCCCGCCCGTCCCGGCGCAGGTGGTTCACGATGCCCCGGTCGATGTCGTCGAAGGTCTCCACCGGCGAATCGTTGCACCAGGTGCCTCGCACAAGCAACGGATCGCTGCCGACACGCAATCCGCGGGCATCGCCTGCGCGCACCGCAGGCCGGACCATGGACATCACCCGAGCCGAGGAGCACCTGCGTGTCCGCGCCCACCGCCCTGCCCGCCCCGTCCGCCGTCCGCACGGCGCGCACGCGGCACTACGTCGTCTGCCCGCCGACGTACTTCGACGTCGTCTACGCGATCAACGCCTGGATGGACCCGAGCACCCCGGTGGACACCGACCGCGCGCTGCAGCAGTGGGCCGACCTGGTGGAGCTGTACCGCTCGCTGGGCCACCGGGTGGACGTGCTGCCCGCCGTCCCCGGCCTGCCGGACATGGTGTTCGCCGCCAACGGCGCCCTCGTCGTGGACGGCGTGGCCTACGGCTCCCGGTTCGCCCACCCGCAGCGCGCCGCCGAGGCCGCGCACCACCGCGACCTGCTCGCCGAGCTGGGCATCCCGGTGCACGTCGCCGAGCAGGTCTCCGAGGGCGAGGGCGACCTCGTCGTCGTCGGGGACGTCGTGCTGGCCGGCACCGGCTTCCGGACGACGCGCGCCGCGCACGCCGAGCTGGCCGCCCTGATCGGCCGCCCGGTCGTGACCCTGGAGCTGGTGGACCCGCGGTTCTACCACCTGGACACCTGCCTGATGGCCCTGGACGACACCACGGTGGCCTGGTTCCCCGGCGCTTTCTCGGCGGCCGGCCAGGACGTCGTCCGCACGCTGTTCCCCGACGCCGTGGAGGCCGACCTGGCCGACGCGCTGGTGCTCGGCCTCAACGGGGTCAGCGACGGCCGGCACGTCGTGCTGCCCGTGGCGGCGACCGGGCTGGCCGCCCAGCTCGCCGCGCGGGGCTACGAGCCGGTCGGGGTGGACCTGTCCGAGCTGGCCAAGGGCGGGGGCGGCGTCAAGTGCTGCACCGCCGAGATGCGTGTCCGCACCGATGTGGAGGAGCTGTCGTGACGACGTTCGTGGGGGTGGCCGACACGGCCGCCGTGCTGGGTGCGACCGGGGTGGAGCGGGCCATCGGCCAGGTCGCCGAGCGGGTGCACGCCGACTTCCTGCGCTGGGAGCAGTTCGACAAGACCCCGCGGGTGGCCAGCCACTCCCCCGTCGGCGTCATCGAGCTGATGCCGGCCGCCGACCGGGAGACCTACGCCTTCAAGTACGTCAACGGGCACCCGACCAACCCCGAGCGCGGCTTCCAGACCGTGACCGCGTTCGGCGCGCTGGCCGACGTGGACACCGGCTACCCGCTGCTGCTGGCCGAGATGACGCTGCTGACCGCGATCCGGACGGCGGCCACCTCGGCCGTCGCCGCCCGCGCGCTGGCCCGACCCGATGCCACCCGCCTCGCGCTGGTCGGTGCCGGCAGCCAGGCCGAGTTCCAGGCGCTGGGCATGCGCTGGGCACTGGGCATCACCGAGCTGAGCGTCTACGACCCCGACCCGGCGGCCACCGCCAAGCTGGTCGCCAACCTGGAGCCGCTGGGCTTCACCGTGCACGTGGCCGGCAGCTCCCGCGAGGCGGTGACCGGCGCGGACGTCGTCACCACCTGCACCGCGGACAAGAGCCGGGCCACCGTGCTGGACGCCGACGCGGTCGCCCCCGGCACGCACCTCAACGCCATCGGCGGCGACTGCCCCGGCAAGACCGAGCTGCCCCGCCCCCTCGTCGAGGCCGCCACCGTGTTCGTGGAGTACCCGCCGCAGACCCGGGTGGAGGGCGAGATCCAGGTGCTGCCGGCCGACTCCCCGGTCACCGAGCTGTGGCAGGTGCTGGCCGGTACCCGCCCCGGCCGGACGTCGGCCGAGCAGGTCACGCTGTTCGACTCCGTCGGCTTCGCCGTCGAGGACTTCAGCGTGCTGTGCTGGCTGCGCGACGCCGTCCGGGGCACCCCGTGGGGCCAGGAGCTCGACCTGGTCGCCGACCCGGCCGACCCCAAGGACCTCTTCGCCCTGCTGCAGCGGACCCCTCAGCGCGTGTAGGGGAAGAACCCGCGGCCGGTCTTGCGACCCAGCAGTCCGGCGTCGACCATCCGCAGCAGCAGCGGCGGCGGGGCGTACAGAGGCTCCTTGAACTCGGCGTACATCGACTGGGCCACCGCGGCGGTGGTGTCCAGGCCGATGAGGTCGGCGAGCGCGAGGGGCCCCTGCGGGTGGGCGCAGCCCTGCACCATGCCGGCGTCGATGTCCTCGGCGGAGGCGAACCCGGACTCCATCATCCGGATCGCGGACAGCACGTAGGGGATCAGCAGGGCGTTGACGATGAACCCGGCCCGGTCCTTGGACCGGATCGTGGTCTTGCCCAGCTGGTCCTCGGCGAACGTGGTCACGGTCGCCAGGGTCTCGTCGCTGGTCAGCAGGCTGGCCACGATCTCCACCAGCGGCAGCACCGGTGCCGGGTTGAAGAAGTGCACGCCGACGACCTTGTCCGGCCGCTTGGTGACGCTGGCCATCTTCACCAGCGGGATGGAGGACGTGTTCGAGGCCAGCAGCGCGTCCGGCGGCAGGATGTCGTCCAGCTTCCGGAACAGGTCCAGCTTCAGCGACTCGACCTCCGGCGCGGCCTCGATGACCAGCTCGGACTGCGCGGTGGCCTCCAGCTCGGTGGCGACGTCGACCCGGGCGAACGCGGCGTCCGCGTCCTCCTGGCTGAGCCGGCCCGAGGTCGCGGCGCGCTGCAGCGACTTCTCCAGCCGGGCGCGGAAGCGCTCGACGCCGGCCGGGTCGGCCTCGACCACGACGACGTCGCACCCCGCCCGGGCGCTGACCTCGGCGATGCCGGCCCCCATCGTCCCGCCACCGATGACCGCGATCCGCTGCACTGTGCCTCCTGCTCGACGTGTGCCGCCCACGGTGCCACGCCCCGCGAACCTGCGTGCACCGGACCTGGTGGCGTCGTAGGGTGCTGAACGGCCGTCCACGGTGGACGGCGACGTGCGTGCGGGCGGGTCCCGCGGGGAGCGAGGTGGCCGCGATGGCCTGCACGACCTCGAGCCGGACCCGCGTCCGGCGCCGCTGACCGCACCACCGACGACTCCCGCGGGAGCCGGTGCGGCAGCGTGCCCGGGGCGGGCTCAGCGACCACCCACCCCTCCTCCCGCACCGGAGTCAGCTGTGCACCCCCTCACCGAGAAGCAGATCCGCGCGTCCTTCGTCAACGCCTCCCGCCGCGAGGCGGCCACGGCCACGCTGCCCGACCTGGACGCCGTCCCGTGGGCCGACCTGGACCTGCTGGGCTGGTCGGACCGCAAGGCCCCCCTGCTCGCCTACGTCGTCCTCGAGCTGGACGGCGTCCCCACCGGCGTCCGGTTCCGCACCCCGACCGCCGAGCGCGGCCGGACCCGCCGCGGCGCGATGTGCACCTGGTGCCAGGACGTCCGCACCACCGAGGCCGTGCTCGTCGCGGCCCGCCGGGGCGGGGCGTCGGGCAAGGCCGGCAACACCGTCGGCACGCTGGTCTGCGAGCAGTTCGACTGCTCCGCGCACGTCCGGTGGACACCCCCGCGCCGCGACCCCGACCCGGCGACGGTGGCCGCCGACCTGATCGGCGTGGCCGAGCGGGTCGCCGGGCTGCGGGAGCGGTCGGCGGCGTTCGTCCGCCTGGTGGCCGCCACCGCCTGAGGCGTTGCGTGGACGTCCAAGCATCCGGCGCGTAGGTTGCTTGGACGTCCACGTATCCAGCGCCGGAGGACCCCCTCGTGACCGATCTGCACGTGCCCCAGAACCCCGTCCGGTTCGTCACCGCCGCGAGCCTGTTCGACGGGCACGACGCCGCGATCAACGTCATGCGCCGGCTGCTGCAGAGCCAGGGCGCCGAGGTCGTCCACCTCGGCCACGACCGCAGCGTGGCCACCGTCGTCCGGGCGGCGCTGGAGGAGGACGCGCAGGGCATCGCGCTGAGCTCCTACCAGGGCGGGCACGTGGAGTACTTCAGCTACCTGCGCGAGGAGCTGGAGCGGCAGGGCGCGGGCCACGTGCAGGTCTTCGGCGGGGGCGGCGGCGTGATCGTGCCCGAGGAGATCGCCCTGCTGCGCTCGCGCGGCGTGCGGATCTTCGCCCCGGAGGACGGCCAGAAGCTGGGCCTGCCCGGGATGATCAACACCCTGATCGAGGCCTGCGACGTCGACCTGGCCGCCGAGGGCCCCGACGTCGAGGCGCTGCTCACCGGCGACCCGGCTGCCCTCGCCCGGGCGATCACCGTGCTGGAGGCCGGCCGCTCCCCGGAGCTCGCGCAGCGGCTGGCCACCGAGGCCGCGCAGCGGCACGTCCCGGTGCTGGGCATCACCGGCACCGGCGGGTCGGGCAAGTCCTCGCTCACCGACGAGCTGCTCCGCCGGCTCCGGCTGGACCAGGAGGACAAGCTGCGGATCGCCGTCCTCGCCGTCGACCCCTCCCGCCGGCGCGGCGGCGGCGCGCTGCTGGGTGACCGGATCCGGATGAACGCGCTGGAGACCGGCGACCGGGGCTCGACGTTCTTCCGCTCGCTGGCCACCCGGACCGCCGGGGCACAGGTGCCCGAGCACCTGGACCACGTGATCGACGCGGTGAAGGCGGCCGGCTACGACCTGGTCGTCGTGGAGACCCCGGGCATCGGCCAGGGCGACGCGGCGATCCTGCCCTACAGCGACGTCAGCCTGTACGTGATGACGCCGGAGTTCGGCGCCGCCTCGCAGCTGGAGAAGATCGACATGCTCGACTTCGCCGACGTCGTGGCGATCAACAAGTTCGAGCGCCGCGGCGCCGAGGACGCCCGCCGCGACGTCGCCCGGCAGATGGTCCGCAACCGGGAGGCCTTCGGCCAGAGCTGGGAGACCATGCCGGTCTTCGGCACCAGCGCCGCCCGGTTCAACGACGACGGCGTCACCGCGCTGTTCCAGGAGCTGAAGACGCTGCTGGGCGGCAAGGGCCTGCCGCTGGGCTCCGGCGTGCTGCCGCAGGTCGACGTCCGGGCGTCGTCCGGGCTGACCAGCGTCGTCCCGACCGCGCGGGCGCGGTACCTGGCCGACGTCGCGGACACCGTGCGCGGCTACCACCGGACGACGGCCGAGCAGGCCGCCCTCGCCCGGGACCGGCAGCACCTCGGCACCGCCGCCGCGCTGCTGGACGGCGACGCCGCGGACGCCGCCCGGGCGAAGGCAGAGTCGATCGACCTGCTGCCGGCGGTCGGTCACCTGCTCGAGGAGTGGCCGCAGCTGGTCGAGGACTACTCCGGCGAGGAGTACACCTACACCGTCCGCGGCAAGGAGATCGCCGTCCCGCTGACCCGGGAGACGCTGTCGGGCAACCACGTGCGCCGGGTCTCGCTGCCGCGCACCGAGGACCACGGCCAGCTCGTCGGCTGGCTGCGCTCGGAGAACGTGCCCGGCCGCTTCCCGTACACCGCGGGCACCTTCCCGTTCAAGCGGCAGGGCGAGGCCCCGGCCCGCATGTTCGCCGGCGAGGGCGACGCGTTCCGGACCAACCGGCGCTTCCAGCTGCTGAGCGAGGGACAGCCGGCGACCCGGCTGTCGACCGCGTTCGACTCGGTGACCCTCTACGGCCGCGACCCCGACCCGCGCCCGGACGTCTACGGCAAGGTCGGCACCTCCGGTGTCTCGATCGCCACCGTCGACGACATGAAGGTCCTGTACGGCGGCTTCGACCTCTGCTCGCCGACCACGTCGGTGTCGATGACGATCAACGGCCCGGCGCCGGCGATCCTGGCGATGTTCCTCAACACCGCGATCGACCAGCGGCTGGCCGAGCACCCCGACGAGGACCCCGACGACGTGCGCGCCTGGGTGCTGGCCAACGTCCGCGGCACGGTGCAGGCCGACATCCTCAAGGAGGACCAGGGCCAGAACACCTGCATCTTCTCCACGGAGTTCGCGCTGCGCTGCATGGCCGACATCCAGGAGTGGTTCATCGACCACCAGGTGCGGAACTTCTACTCGGTCTCGATCTCCGGCTACCACATCGCCGAGGCCGGGGCGAACCCCATCAGCCAGCTCGCGTTCACGCTGTCCAACGGGTTCACCTACGTCGAGGCCTACCTGGCCCGCGGCATGTCGATCGACGACTTCGCGCCCAACCTGAGCTTCTTCTTCTCCAACGGGATGGACGCCGAGTACACCGTCATCGGCCGGGTGGCCCGCCGGATCTGGGCCGTCGCGATGAAGGAGCGGTACGGCGCGAACGCCCGGGCCCAGCAGCTGAAGTACCACGTTCAGACGTCGGGCCGGTCCCTGCACGCGCAGGAGATGGACTTCAACGACATCCGGACGTCGCTGCAGGCGCTGTGCGCGATCTACGACAACGCCAACTCGCTGCACACCAACGCCTACGACGAGGCCGTCACCACGCCCTCGGCGCACTCGGTCCGCCGGGCGCTGGCCATCCAGATGATCATCGACCAGGAGTGGGGCCTGGCGATGAACGAGAACCCGCTGCAGGGCTCGTTCGTCGTCGACGAGCTCACCGACCTGGTCGAGGAGGCCGTGCTGGCCGAGTTCGACCGGATCGCCGAGCGCGGCGGCGTGCTGGGCGCCATGGAGACCGGCTACCAGCGCGGCAAGATCCAGGACGAGTCGATGCTCTACGAGCACCGCAAGCACGACGGCTCGCTGCCCATCGTCGGGGTGAACACCTTCCTGGACCCGCACGCCGGGGAGGAGGCGCCGGCCACCGTCGAGCTCGCCCGCGGCACGGAGTCGGAGAAGCAGTCCCAGCTGGACCGCCTGGCCGACTTCCACGCCCGGCACGCCGCCGAGGCCCCGGCCGCCCTCGCCGCGCTGCAGGAGGCCGCCCTGCACGGCGGCAACGTCTTCGAGGCGCTGATGACCGCGGTCCGCAGCTGCTCGCTCGGCCAGATCAGCGACGCGTTCTTCGAGGTCGGCGGCCAGTACCGGCGCAATGTCTGATCCGATCGAGGAGGCGGGCCGGCAGTGGCGGGAGCGGGGGTGGGGCGACGCCGCGGACGGGATGCTCGCGGTCACCTCGATCATGCGGGCGCAGGCGATCGTCCTGGCCCGGGTGGACGCCGTCCTGCGCCCGCTCGGGCTGACCTTCGCCCGCTACGAGCTGCTGCAGCTGCTGTCGTTCACCCGTGAGGGGTCGCTGCCGATGACCAGGGCCGGTGCGCTGCTGCAGGTGCACCCGGCGTCGGTCACCAACGCGGTGCAGCGGCTGGAGGTGGCCGAGCTGGTCACCCGGCGTCCCTCGCCGTCCGACGGTCGGGTGGTGGTCGTCTCGATCACCGACGAGGGACGGCGGGTGGCGGCCAAGGCCACCGACTCCCTCAACAGCGAGGTGTTCACCCGCCCCGGCCTGCCCGCGGACCGGGTGCGCGACCTGGTCGACGTCCTCCGCGAGCTCCGCGCCGACGCCGGCGACCTGGGGTGATCGACGACCTCGGCACCCCGGTGCCGCTCCCCCGGCCGCCGCGGCGGGTCGTCTCGCTGGTGCCGTCGCTGACCGAGGCGCTGGCAGTCACCGTGCCCGAGCGGCTGGTCGGGGCCACCGACTGGTGCACCCACCCCGCCGGGCTCGACATCGCCCGGGTACGCGGCACCAAGAACCCCGACCGGGCGGCGATCGCGGCCCTGACCCCGGACCTGGTGGTGGCCAACCAGGAGGAGAACCGGCAGCTCGACGTGGAGCGGTTGCGGGCGGCCGGCATCCCGGTGTGGGTGACCCGGATCGAGACCCTGGAGCAGGCACTCACCTCGATGGGCCGGCTGTTCGACGAGGTGCTCGACGTCGGGACGCCGGACTGGCTGGCCGCCGCCACGCAGGCCTGGGCCGAGCCGGCGCCCCCGGGACCCCGGGTCGCCGTCCCGGTCTGGCGGGACCCGTGGATGTGGGTCGGTGCGCGCACCTTCACCGGTGACCTGCTGGCCCGGCTGGGGTGCACCAACGCGGTCACCGCCGAGCGCTACCCGAAGCTCGAGCCGGCCGACGTCGACGCCGACCTCGTCCTGCTGCCCGACGAGCCCTACGTCTTCACCGCCGGCGACGGGCCCGAGGCCTTCCCCGGCACCCCGACCGCGCTGGTCAGCGGGCGTCAGCTCACCTGGTACGGACCGTCCCTGGCCACCGCCCGCACGGAGCTGCTCGCCGCCGTCGCCCCGTGGACCTCCCCACGGACCGGCCGACCGGGCTACAGTCAGCTCTGACCGTTCGAGCGCCGGCAGCGGAGCCGGTGCCCCGTGAGAGGAGTCGCCCGATGCGCGACGCAGTCATCGTCGAAGCCGTGCGCACGCCCGTGGGCAAGCGCAACGGCGGCCTGTCCGGCGTCCACCCGGCCGACCTGTCGGCCCACGTGCTGGCCTCCCTCGCCGCGCGTTCCGGCCTCGACCCCGTGCTGGTCGACGACGTCGTCTGGGGCTGCGTCTCGCAGTCGGGCGAGCAGACCTTCGACATCGCCCGCACCGCCGTGCTCGCCGCGGGCTGGCCGGAGTCGGTGCCCGGCACCACGGTCGACCGGCAGTGCGGGTCCTCCCAGCAGGCCGTGCACTTCGCCGCCGCCGGGCTGGTCGCCGGCCACTACGACGTCGTCGTGGCCGGCGGCATCGAGTCGATGTCCCGGGTGCCGATGGGCTCCTCGCGCGGCGACCAGGACCCGATGGGCCCGCAGTTCATGGCCCGCTACGGCGGCGTCAGCCCCAACCAGGGCATCGGCGCGGAGATGATCGCCTCCCGCTGGGGGCTGTCCCGCACCCAGCTCGACGAGTTCGCCCTCCGCTCCCACGAGCGGGCCGCAACCGCGCAGGACGAGGGCCGCTTCGACGCCCAGATCGCGCCGGTGGACGCCCCCGAGGGCAAGGTCTCCCGGGACGAGGGCATCCGCCGCGGCGGCAGCGTCGAGGCGCTGGCCGGGCTGAAGACCCCGTTCCAGGCCGACGGCGTGGTCTCCGCCGGCAACGCCAGCCAGATCTCCGACGGCTCGGCCGCGCTGCTCATGATGACCAGCGAGAAGGCCGCCGAGCTGGGCATGACCCCGATCGTGCGGGTGCACAGCGTGGCGCTGGCCGCCGACGACCCGGTCATCATGCTCACCGCGCCGATCCCGGCGACCAAGAAGGTGCTGCAGCGCTCGGGCCTGCGCCTGGACGAGATCGGCGTCTTCGAGGTCAACGAGGCCTTCGCCTCGGTGCCGCTGGCCTGGCTGGCCGACATCGGAGCCGACGAGAAGGTGCTCAACCCGGTCGGCGGCGCGATCGCCCTGGGTCACCCGCTCGGCGCCTCGGGCGCCCGGATCATGACCACGATGGTCCACCACATGCGCGACAACGGGATCCGCTACGGCCTGCAGACGATGTGCGAGGGCGGCGGCCAGGCCAACGCCACCATCCTCGAGCTGCTCTGACCCTCGGCGGGACCTAGTCCCCAGGGCCGTGCGGGTCCACCACGTGGACC
>NZ_JBAPLV010000021.1:0-87632 GCF_037083865.1 Klenkia terrae
GGTGGCGGCCCGGTCGTACCGTGGGGAGCATGACCCAGCACGTGGACAAGCAGCCCGCCGTCGTCAAGACCGACGAGGAATGGCGCGCCCAGCTCACCCCCGAGGAGTACGCGGTGCTCCGCCAGGCCGGCACCGAGCGGCCCTGGATCGGTGAGTACACCGACACCAAGACCGTCGGGGTCTACCACTGCCGGGCCTGCGGCGCGGAGCTCTTCCGCTCGGAGACCAAGTTCGACTCGCACTGCGGCTGGCCCTCGTTCTACGAGCCGACCAGCGCCGACAACGTGGTGCTGAAGACCGACCGGTCGCTGGGCATGTCCCGCACCGAGGTGCTGTGCGGCACCTGTCACAGCCACCTCGGCCACGTCTTCGAGGACGCGCCGCAGACCCCCACCGGCGACCGGTACTGCATCAACAGCGTCTCCATCAGCCTGGCCCCCGCCGAGGGCTGAGCACGACCTGAGCAGTTCTGCTCAGGTGCTGGACCGGGCGGTGCGCCAGGGTGACGGCCATGGGTCGCCTGCGCACCGCCGTCCTGCTCGCGCTGGTCGCCGCCGGGGTGGTCGGGTGCAGCACCCCCCGCTCGGAGGTCGACGCCGCGCAGCGGCAGTGGGACTCGATCCCCGACGAGGTCCGGGCCGCCCTCGGGCTCGGTGAGCCCGAGGGGTCGGCCTGGGGCAGCGTCGGCGAGCACTGGAAGATCGAGGCGCCGCTGGGCATCGCCGCGACCGGTGACCCGGCGGTGCTCGGCAGCGGCATCACCTCCGCCTGCCACGCCGTCGTCGACGCCCTCGCCGGCACCGATGTCCAGGCGTTCGGCGTCCTGCCCCTGGTGGACGGGGTGGTGCGCGCGACGCACGAGAGCTGCGACCGCGGGCTCGCGCTGGGCAGCTGGTCGACCGAGCTGGGCTCGGCGGACTCCCCCGGCCGGTGGACCGAGCTGGGCGACCTCGTGCTCGGCCGGGAGCGCGACGGCCGGGCCGAGATGCTCGGCCCGCGCCTGCAGCTGGCCGCGGGCATCGTGTCCACCAGCAGCACCACACCGCCGTGGACGTCGACGGTCATCCCGTTCGACCCCGCCGACTGGGACGACGCCCTGGCCGCGGCCAGCACCCCGCTGCCGCTGGTGGCCCCGGGCGAGGGCCAGGTCGTGCTCATCACCCCCGCCGGCACCGCCGTCACCGGCACCGCCGAGTGCGCCACCGGCGAGCGGGACACCGAGGTCACCGTCGCCTCACCCATCTTCGCCGACGCGACGATCTCCTCGATCACGGTCAACGCGGTGCCCGACGACGAGCCGGTGCCCGGCCGGGTCGGCTGCGGCCGGGGTCCGGCGAGCGCACCGATCCTGCCCACGCTGAGCTACACCACCGCCGCCGGCGAGGACATCGACGTCGCGGTGGTCGCGATCGGGCGCCCGACCGTGTGGGGCTCCCGGCTCACCGCCTCGATCACCGCCGGCTGAGCCGCGGTACCGGGTGCAGCTGAGCAGTCCTGCTCACGTGCACCCGGCCGGGACCGGGCATCGTCGTCGGCATGGACACCGCACCCCACCGCTCCGGTCCCGCCCTCGCGCTGGGGGTGGTCGCCGCCGCGCTGACCGCCCTGCCCGCCCTGGCGCTCGCGCCGTGGATGCTCGTCGGCATCTCGGCAGGGCTCGACGGCGGCGACCTGTCCTCGGGCGCGCCGGGACCCACCGACTGGGCGACGGTGGCCACGTGCTCGGTCGTCCTGCTCCTGTGCGTCGCCGTCCCGCTGCTCGTCGGGCGGGTCGTCGGCGGAGTGACCGACGCCGCGCTGCGCCGGTACCGCCGGTCCGCGCAGCGCCGGGTCCCCGGGTCGGCCTGACCGGCCTCAGGCCAGGCCGGCCACCAGCTCGGCCGCCGAGCGCCGGGCGCCGGTGTAGAACGGGATCTCCTCGCGGACGTGCCGGCGGGCGCGGGAGGCCCGCAGGTCGCGCATGAGGTCCACGATCCGGTGCAGCTCGTCGGCCTCGAAGGCCAGCATCCACTCGTAGTCGCCCAGCCCGAACGAGGCGACGGTGTTCGCCCGGACGTCGGGGTAGGGCCGGGCCTGCATGCCGTGCTCCTTGAGCATGTCGCGGCGCTCCTCGTCGGGCAGCAGGTACCACTCGTAGGACCGCACGAACGGGTAGACGCAGACCCAGGCCCGCGGCTCCTCGTCGGCCAGGAACGCCGGGATGTGCGACCGGTTGAACTCCGCCGGGCGGTGCAGCGCCATCTGCGACCAGACCGGCTCCAGCCGCTGGCCCAGCGCCGTGCGGCGCAACCGGGTGTAGGCCTCCTGCAGCGCCTCCGCGGTCTCCGCGTGCCACCAGACCATCAGGTCGGCGTCGGCCCGCAGACCCGCGACGTCGTACAGCCCGCGGACGACGACGTCCTTCCCGGCCAGCTCGTCGACCAGCGAGCCGAGCTCGTCGGCCGCCGCCTGGCGGGGGTCGTCGGCGAACGGGCGGGCCAGCCGGAACACCGACCACATCGTGTAGCGGATGGTGGCGTTGAGCTCGTTGGCCCGCTTGCCGATGCTCTTCTGCTCCGGTGCGGTCTCCGTGGGGCCCGTGGTCGCTGCAGGCGTCGCGTCGGTCATGCCCCCATTGTGGCGCGGCCGCAGCGGCCACCCGCGGGCCCGGTCGTGTGAGACCGGTCCCCCGGCCGTGGGTCAGCCCAGCCGGGCGACGGCGGTGCGGGCGCTGCGGATGCAGGCGGGGACGCCGACCCCGTCGTAGGCGGCCCCGGCGACGGCCAGCCCGGGCACCGCGGCCACGGCCTCCCGGACCTGCGCCACCCGGTCGACGTGGCCGACCAGGTACTGCGGCAGGCCCCCGCCCCAGCGCACCAGGTGGGTCTCCACCGGCTCGGGCCGGTCCAGGTCCAGCAGCTCGGCGACCTCGGCGACGACCGCGGCGGTCAGGTCCTCGTCGGAGCGCTGCAGCTGCTCCTCCTCCAGGTACCGGCCCACCGAGGACCGGACCCGCAGCAGACCGTCGGCGTCCAGGTGCGGCCACTTCTGCGAGGAGATCGTGACGCCCTTGACCAGCCGGCCGGTCACCGGCGGCACCAGCAGGCCCGAGCCGTTGGCCAGGTCCTGCCCGGGGAAGGCCATCGCCACCACGGCCATCGAGGCGTACGGGATGCCCTCGAGCGGCTCGACGGCGTCCGGCGCGACCTCGGCCAGCAGCCGGGCCGCCTTGCCCGCCGGCACGGCCAGCACCACGACGTCGGCGGTGAGCACCTCGCGGTCGGCGCCGACGCTCAGCTCGAACCCGGCCGCAGACCGGCGGAGGGTGTGCGCGGGTGTGCGCAGCCGCACCGTCCCGGCCGGCAGGGCGTCCACGAGCGCCTGCGGCAGCGAACCGACGCCCTCGGGGAGGGTGGCGAACACCGGGCCGTCGGACGTACCCGCGGCGGCCTCCCGGCTGCGCGCCCCGGCGTCCCGGGCCGCGGCCGCGGCGGCGAGCACCGAGTCGTGCCGCGGTAGCGAGGCGGCCAGGGCGGGCATGGTCGCGGCCACCGACAACCGGTCGGCCTGACCGGCGTACACGCCGCCGAGCAGCGGTTCCACCAGCCGGTCCACCACCTCGTCACCCAGCCGCTCGCGCAGCAGACCGCCCACGGTGCGGTCGGCGTCGAAGTGCAGTGGCTGCAACGAGCTCTCCGCCCGCACCCGGGCGACCCCCTCGGCCGACAGCAGCCCGTCCAGGCCCTCGGCCGAGGTCGGCACGCCCAGCAGGGTGCCGGCCGGCAGCCGGTGGCGGCCCGAAGGCAGCACCACCGAGGCCGACGTCGTCCGCGGGGCCAGCGTCTGCAGGCCGAGCTCGGCCATCAGGCCCACCGCGTCGGGCACCCGGGCCAGCACCGCCTCGGCGCCGGTGTCGTACCAGGCGCCGGCCAGCCGGACCCGGCCCAGCTTGCCGCCGACCCGGTCACCGGCCTCGAGCACCACGACCTCGTCCTCGGGGTGCCGGCGGTGCCGGTCGTACGCCGCCGTCAGCCCGGCGATCCCGGCCCCGACCACGACGCACCGGCTCATGCCTGCTGCGCTCCGAACTCCTCGGCTCCCGCCTCGGCGCTCAGCTGGTGAACCAGCTCCACCGCGTGGGTGATCGCGCCCGGGTCGGTGTCGGGCAGCACGCCGTGGCCCAGGTTGAAGATGTGCCCGCGGGCAGCCCGGCCCTGCCGCCACACCCGGCGCACCTCGGCCTCCAGCGTCGCCCGGTCGGCGAGCAGGACGGCGGGGTCCAGGTTGCCCTGCAGGGAGTAGCCCGGGCCGACCCGGCGGGCCGCCTCGTCCAGCGGCACCCGCCAGTCGACGCCGACCACGTCCGCGCCGGCGTCCCCGATCAGCGGCAGCAGCTCGCCGGTGCCGACCCCGAAGTGGATCCGGGGCACGTCGCGCTCGCCGGCGGACCGGTTGCCCAGGCCGTCGAAGACCGCGCGGGAGTGCGGGAGCACCCGGGTCGCGTAGTCCGTGGCCGACAGCACGCCCGCCCAGGAGTCGAACAGCTGGACGGCGGACACCCCGGCGTCGACCTGGGCGCGCAGGTAGACCGCCGCGGACAGCGACAGCTTGGCCAGCAGGCGCTGCCAGGCCTCCGGCTCGGCGTACATGAAGGCCTTGGTGCGGGCGTGCTCCTTGGAGGGCCCGCCCTCGATCAGGTAGGTGGCCAGGGTGAAGGGGGCGCCGGCGAACCCGATCAGCGGCGTCGCGCCCAGCTCGGCCACCAGCCGGCTGACCGAGGTGGTGAGGAAGTCCAGCTGGCCCGGGTCCAGGTCGGGCAGGGCGTCGACGTCGGCGACGCTGCGCACCGGCTCGGCGACGACCGGCCCCACGCCGGGCTTGATCTCGATGTCGACGCCGGCCACCACCAGGGGCAGCACGATGTCGGAGAAGAGGATCGCCGCGTCCACCCCGTGCCGGCGGACCGGCTGCAGGGTGATCTCGGTGACCAGGTCGGGATCCTGGCAGGCCTGCAGCATCGCGGTGCCGGCCCGCAGCTCGCGGTACTCCGGCAGCGACCGGCCGGCCTGGCGCATGAACCACACCGGGGTGCGCCCCACGGGCCCGCCCAGCGCGGCCCGGACGAGGTCCGAGTCGGCCGGCGAGGTGCTGCTGACGGTGTCCGCTCCTGCTGCTGTGCCCACGACCAGCCATCCTCCCAGACCCCCGCCACACCGTCCGGTGGGCACCGCGACGGCGTCCTGGAGGCACGCCGAGCTGGACACGCCGACCGCGCTCACTCTCCGTACATGATCGGTTGGCGCGTCGGAGGGGCGGGGTGTCGGTACAGCGACCTACCCTTCGGTCGTGGATCCCCAGCGCAGGCCAGGTCGCGGCCCGGGCGCAGACGGCGAACGCCCGCCTCCCCCGGCCGAGTTCCAGGCCGCCCTCGACGCCTTGGCCACCGTCCGGGCGCGCAGCGAGATCGTCCTCGAGCACATCCCCGCCCCGCAACGGCTCGCGCCCTGGTCGCACGCCATCGGCGCGCGGGTGGCCGAGCCGGGCGAGCTGGCCGGCGAGGACGACGTCGAGATCGCCAGCGGCCGGTTCATCGTGCTGCACGACCCGGCCGGCCACGAGGCCTGGGACGGCACCACCCGGTGCGTCGGCTACGTCTCCGCGATGACCGACGAGTCGATGGTCGACGACACCATGTTCTCCGACGTCGCCTGGAGCTGGCTGGTCGAGGCGCTGGCCGAGCACGGCGCGGCGCACCACTCGCTGGGCGGCACCGTCACCCGCACCGCCTCCACCCGCTTCGGCGACATCGCCGGCCCCGAGCACTCGGTCGACGTGGAGATCCGGGCCTCCTGGACCACGGCCGACACCGACCTCGACCGGCACCTCACCGCCTGGCTCGAGGTGCTGGGCAACGCCGCCGGTCTCCCCCCGCCGGGTGTGCACCTGCTGGGCTCGGTCGGCGGCATCCGGGCGACGGGCACCAGCACCTCCTAGAGTGAGCCGGTTGCTCCATCCGGAGCAGCGATGGAGGGGCCGACTGCGCAGACACGCCGTCGGCCGGAGCGCTGGAGCTGCCACCCCGTGACCCTGGGCCACCCGCGTGCCGACGGCGCGCTGCTGCCCCCGGACGCCACCGCCCTCGTCGTGGACCCGGCCCCGCTGGTCCGCGAGGCGCTGGCGGCCCGGCTGCGGGCACTGGGCGCCCGGGACGTCGAGGAGGCCGCGGGGCTCGAGGAGGCCCGGGTCCGCGCGCACGTCTCAGGTCCGCGGGCGCTGTGCGTGCTGGACGTCGACCTCCCCGACGGCGCCCCCGGCACCGACGGGTGCGGCCTGGACCTGCTGCCCGAGCTGCAGGCCGACGGCTGGCCCGTGGTGGTCGTGCTGACCGACGTCACCGCACCCGCCGTCGTCCGGTCGGCCTTCCTCGCCGGGGTGCAGGGCTACCTGCTCAAGTCCTCCCCGCTGGCCGTGCTGACCGAGGGGTTGCAGGTGGCCCTCGGCGGGGAGGTCTACGCCGACCCCGGCATCGCCAGCAGCCTGGCGCTCGGGCTCACCCGCGGCGCGTCCGACGACGGCCCCTCGCACCTGTCGGCCCGCGAGGTCGACATCCTCCGGCTCGTCGCCGAGGGACACACGAACAAGGAGATCGGTGACTTGGTGGATCTGTCCGCCCTCACGGTGAAGAGCCACCTGGCCCGCATCGCGCGCAAGCTGGGTACCGGCGACCGGGCGCACATGGTCGCCCTCGCGCTGCGCTCCGGGGTGATCTCGTGACCACGCCGGACACCACACCGGGCACCACGCCGGGCACGACGCCGGAGCCGGAGGCCCCGGTCGAGAGCACCGCGGTCCCCCTGCTGGCCCCGCGCGACGGCCTGCCGCCGGTCATCGAGACCTCGACCGCGCTGGTCGAGTACGCGCAGGCGCTGGCCGGGGGCACCGGACCGGTGGCCGTCGACGCCGAGCGCGCCTCGGGCTACCGGTACGGGCAGAAGGCCTACCTGGTGCAGCTGCGCCGGGCCGGCAGCGGCACCGGGCTGGTCGACCCCGTCCCGCTGCCGGACATGGGTCCGGTGCAGGCGGCGATCGGGGACGCCGAGTGGGTGCTGCACGCGGCCAACCAGGACCTGCCGTGCCTGGCCGAGATCGGCCTGGTCCCGACCCGGCTGTTCGACACCGAGCTCGCCGCCCGGCTGGCCGGCCTGCCGCGGGTCGGGCTGGGGGCGGTCGTGGAGTCCCTGCTGGGCTACAGCCTGCAGAAGGGCCACTCGGCCGCGGACTGGTCCACCCGCCCGCTGCCCACCGACTGGCTGGTCTACGCCGCGTTGGACGTCGAGGTGCTCGTCGAGCTGCGCGACGCCCTCGCCGGCATCCTCGAGGAGCAGGGCAAGACCGGGTGGGCCCAGCAGGAGTTCGCCGCGATCCTGGCCGCCGGACCGCCCGCACCGCGGGTCGACCCCTGGCGCCGGACGTCGGGCATGCACGGCCTGCGCAGCCGGCGGCAGCTCGCCGTCCTCCGGGCGCTGTGGGAGGCGCGCGACCTCCTCGCCCGGCGCCGGGACGTCGCCCCCGGCCGGGTGCTGCCCGACTCGGCCATGGTGGCCGCCGTGGCGGCGGACCCCGCGACCGCGGAGGCGCTGGCCGACCTGCCGGTCTTCCGCGGCCGGGCCAACCGCAAGATCGTCAGCACCTGGTTCGCCGCGCTGCAGAAGGGCCGCGCCGTGCCCGAGGGCCAGCTGCCCGCGCACAGCCTGCCCGGCGACGGCCCGCCGCCGGTCAACCGCTGGGCCGACCGCGACCCGGCGGCCGCCAAGCGCCTGCAGGTGGCCCGGGCCGGGCTGGCCGCCCTGGGCGAGCAGTGGTCGGTGCCGGTGGAGAACCTGCTGTCCCCCGACCTGGTCCGCCGGCTCATGTGGTCCCCGCCGGCCGAGGTCACCCCGGAGGCCGTCGCCGCGTTCCTGCGCGACGGCGGCGCCCGCCCGTGGCAGGTCGACCTGACCACCGACCTCCTCACCGCCGCCGCCGCCGCCGCCGGCGCCTGACCCACCTCCCCCGCTCCCGCTCACGCCGAGGCAAGGGATCCCTTCCGCAACGGTCCCGGCCACCGCGTTCGGCAAGGGCTCCCTTGCCTCGGCGGGGCCGGGCGCAGCAGGCGGCAGCGGCCAGGGCGGGGCAGGGCGCCGGGGTGAGGGTGGCTCGCGGGGTGTGGTTACCGGCGGGTAACTTGTTCGGCGACGCGGTCCGACGTCCGGCCGCGCCCCGTCCCTGCGGAGGTCCCGTTGTCCCGTTCCCTGCGCGAGGTCGTCTTCGTCGACGGCGTGCGCACCCCGTTCGGCAAGGCCGGGCCGAAGGGCATGTACGCCCAGACCCGCGCCGACGACCTGGTGGTGCGTTGCATCCGCGAGCTCATGCGCCGCAACCCCGGGCTGCCGCCCGAGCGCGTGGACGAGGTCGCCATCGCGGCGACCACCCAGATCGGCGACCAGGGCCTGACCATCGGCCGCACCGCAGCGCTGCTGGCCGGGCTGCCGACGAGCGTGCCCGGCTTCGCGATCGACCGGATGTGCGCCGGGGCGATGACCGCGGTGACCACGACCGCCTCGGGCATCGCCTTCGGCGCCTACGACGTCGCCATCGCCGGCGGCGTCGAGCACATGGGCCACCACCCCATGGGCGAGGGCGTGGACCCCAACCCGCGGTTCGTCAGCGAGAAGATCGTGGACTCCTCCGCGCTGGTCATGGGCTCCACCGCGGAGAACCTGCACGACCGCTTCCCGCACCTGACCAAGGAGCGCGCCGACGCCTTCGCCGTCGGTAGCCAGGACCGGTACGCCGCCGCGCTCGCCGCCGGCAAGATCGGCCCGGAGCTGGTGCCGGTGGCCGTCCGGTCGGCCGAGCAGGGCTGGGGCCTGGCCACCGCGGACGAGCCCCCGCGCCCGGGCACCACCGTGGAGGGCCTGGCGCGCCTCAAGACCCCGTTCCGCCCGCACGGCCACGTCACCGCCGGCAACGCCGCCGGGCTCAACGACGGCGCCACCGGCTGCCTGCTGGCCGCCGAGGACGTCGCCACCGAGCTCGGCCTGCAGATCGGCATGCGGCTGGTCGGCTTCGGCTTCGCCGGCGTCGAGCCCGAGGTCATGGGCGTGGGCCCGGTGCCCTCGACGACCAAGGCCCTGGCGTCGACCGGGCTGACCATCGACGACATCGGGTTGTTCGAGCTCAACGAGGCCTTCGCCGTCCAGGTGCTGGCCTTCCTGGACCACTTCGGCATCGCCGACGACGACCCGCGGGTCAACATGTGGGGCGGCGCCATCGCGGTGGGCCACCCGCTGGCGTCCTCCGGCGTCCGGCTGATGACCCAGCTGTCGCGGCAGTTCGCCGAGCGCCCCGACGTCCGGTACGGCCTCACCGCGATGTGCGTGGGGATCGGCATGGGCGGGACCGTCATCTGGGAGAACCCGGCCTGGGAGGGCGAGAAGTGAGCGAGCAGTTCCCCGACGAGGTCGTCACGCAGGCGCTGACCCGGCTAGTCACCCTGCCCGGGGTCGACAAGCCCCTGGCGCTGATCACCCTGGACAACGGGCACGACCACACCCGGCCCTCGACCTTCGGCCCCGGCGGGCTGGCCTCGCTGGACGCCGCCCTGGACGCAGCGCTGGACGCCGACGTCGCGGGCATCGCGATCACCGGCAAGCCGTTCGTGTTCGCCGTCGGTGCGGACCTCTCCGGCGTGCCCCGGATCTCCTCCCGCGACGACGCGCTGGAGATCGCCCGGCAGGGCCACCGGGTGTTCGCCCGGCTGCGCGACGCCGCCGTCCCGACGTTCGCCTTCGTCAACGGCGCGGCGCTGGGCGGCGGCCTGGAGCTGGCGCTGCACGCGCAGCACCGGACCATCTCCGGCGGCGCGTTCGTCGCCTTCCCCGAGGTCTTCCTCGGCCTGGTGCCCGGCTGGGGCGGCACCCAGCTCCTGCCGGACCTGATCGGCATCGACGCCGCGGTCTCGGTGATCGTGGAGAACGCGCTGTCGCAGAACCGGATGACGTCGGGCCCGCGGGCGGCGAAGCTCGGCATCGCCGACGCCGTGTTCGAGCCCGCGGACTTCCTGGAGCGCTCGCTGGAGTGGGCGGCCGGCGTCCTGACCGGCGCTGTCGCCGTCGACCGCAGGCCGGTCGACCGCGGTGCGTGGGACGACGCGATCACCCGCGCCCGGCAGGTCGTGGCCGCGCGCACCCGGAACGCCTCGCCGGCCGCCGTCCGCGCGGTCGACCTGCTCGAGCTGGCCCGCGACGCGTCCTTCGCCGACGGGACGGCGGCCGAGGACGAGGCGCTGGCCGACCTGATCATGACCCCGGAGCTGCGGGCCTCGCTCTACGCCTTCGACCTGACCCAGAAGCGGGCCAAACGGCCGGCCGGGGCGCCGGACAAGGCGCTGGCCCGGCCGGTGACCAAGGTGGGTGTGGTCGGCGCCGGGCTGATGGCCTCCCAGCTGGCGCTGCTCCTCCTGCGCAAGCTGCAGGTGCCGGTGGTGCTCACCGACGTCGACCAGGCCCGGGTGGACAGGGGCGTGGGCTGGGTGCACGGCGAGCTGGAGAAGCTGGCCGGCAAGGGCCGGCTGTCCCCCGACGCGCTCAACCGGCTGAAGGGCCTGGTCAGCGGGTCGCTGGAGAAGTCGGCGTTCGCCGACGCCGACCTGGTCGTCGAGGCGGTGTTCGAGGAGCTGTCGGTGAAGAAGCAGGTCTTCGCCGAGGTCGAGGCGGTGGTGTCGGCGCAGTGCGTGCTGGCCACCAACACCTCCGCCCTGTCGATCACCGAGATGGCCGCCGACCTGCAGCACCCCGAGCGGGTCGTCGGCATGCACTTCTTCAACCCGGTCGCCGTGCTGCCGCTGCTGGAGGTGGTGCGCGCCGGGGCCACCGACGACGCCACCCTGGCCACCGCGTTCGCGGTGGGCAAGCAGCTCGGCAAGTCCTGCGTGCTGGTCGCGAACGCCCCGGCGTTCGTGGTCAACCGGCTGCTGACCCGGTTCCTCGGCGAGGTCACCGCCGCCGTCGACGCCGGCACCCCGGTCGACGTCGCCGAGCGGGCACTGGACCCGCTGGGCCTGCCGATGACGCCGTTCGAGCTGCTGTCGCTGGTCGGCCCCGCCGTGGCGCTGCACGTCGCCGAGCGCATGCACGAGGCGTTCCCGGACCGGTTCGGCGTCGGCACCGGGCTGCGCCGGACGGTGGAGCTGGGCAAGACCACCGTGTTCAGCGAGCCCGGGGTCGTCGACCCCGAGCTGGCCGACGCGTTCACCTCCACCGGCACCGGGCCCACCGCCGAGGAGCTGCGGGCGAGCGCAGAGCGGGCGATGGCCGAGGAGATCACCCTCATGCTCGACGAGGGTGTCGTGCAGGCGGTCGAGGACGTCGACCTGGCCATGCTGCTCGGTGCCGGCTGGCCGTTCTGGCTGGGCGGCATCAGCCCGTACCTGCGGCGCACCGGCGCCCTGGCCTGAGTTCGGCGTGGTCCCTGCGCACTCCACCCCCGGGGTGCGCAGGGACCACGCCATGCTGGGCGCGTGGACGTCGAGGTGAACGCGCTGGCCCTGAACGTGACCATCCCCGAGCAGCTGCGGTGGACCGACGTCCGGCGGGACGAGGAGTTCACCCTGCAGACCCTCACCGTCCGGCTGCTGCCCGACGGCACGACGGCGGCCAAGGCCTACGGCCGGCCCACCGCGGGCGGCCGGGGCGCGTACGTGTCGTTCCCGGTGCCCGACCGCCCCGAGCTGGCGGAGCTGGTCGCCGCTGCGGCCGCGCGGGCCGCGCAGCTGTGGGCGGCGAGCCGGACCTAGCGGAACTTGCCGGTCAGGCTGTCCATCGTGCGGTTGACCTCCGCGATCTTCACGTGGCTGATGCCCGCGGTGGCGCCGGCGGCCAGCATGGCCTCGTGCGCGGCCCGGAGGGTGGCCCAGACCTCGTCGGCCGAGCCCTCCAGCGTGGTGCCCAGCGCGCCGACCTCGTGGCGCAGACCGGACGCCTGGATCACCGCGATCGCGGCCTCCACGTGGGCGTGCGGGTCCTCGGGCGTGCCCGGCGGGGACGGCGCGACCTGGATCTCAGCGATCAGCATGGTTCTCCTCGGCCTGGGCGGTGCGGTCGGCGATCCGGGCGGCCCACTCGACGATCCGGCGGGCGACGTCCTGCTCGGTCAGCCCGTGGTCGGCCAGCACCTCGGTGCGGGTGCCGTGCTCCAGGAAGACCTGCGGCAGCCCGATGCAGCGCACCGGGACGTCGAGCTCGGCGTCGCGCATCGCCGCGGCCAGGGTCTCCCCCACCCCGCCCGAGCGCCCGCCGTCCTCCAGCGTGACGACCAGCTTGTGGCCGGCGCACATCTGCACCAGCTCCGGGGAGGCGGGCAGCACCCACCGCGGGTCGACGACGGTGACCTCGATGCCCTGCTGGGCGGCGCGCTCCGCGGCGGCCAGCCCGGCCGGGACCAGCGAGCCGCACGCCACCAGCAGCACCTCCGGCGCCGCCCCCCGGCGCAGCACGTCGACCGGCCCGACCCGCTCGACCGCCGGCAGCGAGGCCAGCACGGAGCCCTTCGGGAAGCGCAGCACGGTCGGCCCGTCGGTGACCGCCACCGCCTCGCGCAGGGCCTCCTTGAGGGTCGCCTCGTCGCGCGGCATCGCCATCCGGAGCCCGGGGACCACGGCGCAGATCGAGGTGTCCCACATGCCGTTGTGCGAGGCGCCGTCGGAGCCGGTCACCCCGGCCCGGTCCAGGACGACGGTGACCGGCTGGCGGTGCAGCGCGACGTCCATCAGCAGCTGGTCGAAGGCCCGGTTGAGGAAGGTGGAGTAGATCGCGACGACCGGGTGCAGGCCGGCCATCGCCAGGCCCGCGGCCGAGGTGAGCGCGTGCTGCTCGGCGATGCCGACGTCGAAGGTGCGCTCGGGGAACCGCTCGGCGAACGGCGCCAGCCCCGTGGGGTGCAGCATCGCCGCGGTGATCGCCACGACGTCGGAGCGCTCTGCCCCGATCGCGACCAGCTCGTCGGAGAAGGCCGTCGTCCAGTCCCGGCCGGCGCTGGCCGGGCTGACCCCGGAGTCGGGGTCGAAGGCGCCGGTGGCGTGCCAGGCGTCGATCGTGTCGCTCTGCGCCGGCGCGTAGCCGAAGCCCTTGGTGGTGACGGCGTGCACGATCACCGGCCCGCCGAAGGCGCGGGCCCGGCGCAGGGCGGACTCCATGCCGGCCACGTCGTGCCCGTCGACCGGGCCGACGTACTTCATGCCGAGGTCCTCGAACATGCCCTGCGGGGACAGGACGTCCTTGAGGCCCTTCTTGATCGCGTGCAGCGCGTCGTAGAGCGCGGTGCCCACGACCGGGGCCCGGGTGACCGACTGCCGGACGGCGAGCAGCGCCTGCTCGTAGCCCGGGCGCAGCCGGAGGGTGGCCAGCGCGTCGGCCACCCCGCCGATGGTCGGTGAGTAGGAGCGGCCGTTGTCGTTGACCACGATGACCACCGGCCGGTCCCCTGCTGCGGCGATGTTGTTCAGCGCCTCCCAGGCCATGCCGCCGGTGAGCGCGCCGTCGCCGATGACCGCCACGACCGGCCGGGCGTCGCCGCGGACGGCGAAGGCCTTGGCCAGCCCGTCGGCGTAGGACAGCGAGGTCGAGGCGTGGCTGTTCTCGACCCAGTCGTGCTCGCTCTCGGTGCGCGAGGGGTAGCCGGACAGGCCGCCGCGCTGGCGCAGGCCGGGGAAGCCCTCGAGCCGGCCGGTGAGCAGCTTGTGCACGTAGGACTGGTGGCCGGTGTCGAAGACGACCGGCTCGCGCGGGGAGTCGAAGACCCGGTGCACCGCGATGGTCAGCTCGACGGCGCCCAGGTTGGGCCCGAGGTGCCCACCGGTCTTGGCGACGCTGGTGACCAGCGCGTCCCGGATCTCCGCGGCCAGCACCGGCAGCTGCTCGGGCGCCAGCGCCCGCAGGTCGGCGGGCCCGGTGAGGGAGCGGAGCAGCGACACGGCGGGGCAGGGTCCTCTCGAGCTGAGGTGGGGACCCCGAGGGTAGTCGCGGCGGCCGACCCCGACCCGTTCGGAGCCCTCGGAGCAGCCGGGGTCACATCCGCGGCACCCAGCGCTCCCCCCGCAGCGCGCCGCCCACCAGCTCCACCGCGCGGGCCGCCGCGGCCAGCCGGGCGCCCTCCCGCTCGTAGGCGGCCATCGCGGCCTCCATGGCCTCCGGGGGCAGCTCGTCGGCCAGCTCGACCCGCACCGTCCGCCACCCGGCGCGGGCCGCCTCGAGCCCGGCGCCGACGTGGTCGGCGGCGAAGCGGGCCAGCAGCACCGGGTAGCGCCGCAGGACCTCGTGCGACCGGTACTCCGGGGGCACCAGGTCGTACAGCCAGCCGACGGCGGTGCGCTCCCAGTCCGGCGCGCCGGGGGGCCGGACCTCCTCGGGCCACCCCGGGGGGACGACGCCGTCCCGGCCGGGCGGCGGCGGGGAGGCGGCGGGCACGTCAGCCAGTCTGCCCCGCGGGTCCGACACCCGACGGGTGCAGCAGGGCCTCGTGCAGGGCCACCCCGATCTGCGCGGCGGCGGCCCCGCTCGGGTGGACGCCGTCCAGCGTGGCGCCGTCGCGGTAGTCACCGTCCTCGTCGCGCACCTCGATCATCGGGTCCACGTACTGCCAGCCCTCCCGCGCGGCCAGCTCGGCCAGGTCGGCGTCCAGCGCCAGGGTCTCGGGCCCCAGCCCGTCCTCGGGCGCGACGGCGGACAGCACCACCCGCGGCACCGCCGCGGCGGCGGCGATCTGCACCAGGCGGTCCAGCACGTCCTCGGTGGGCAGGGCCAGGTCGAGGTCGTTGTTGCCGGCCATCAGCACCAGGGCGTCGGCGTCCATCGGCCCGTCGGCGGCGACGCCGTCCAGCATGTCCTCGGTCGTGGCGCCCGAGTGCGCCCAGCCGCCGGTCACGTCCACCCCCCGGCCGGTGGCCCACCACGCCCACGACCCCTGGCCGAGGACGCCGGCGTCGAAGTCGGGGCAGTCCATCTCGGTGATGGAGTCCCCGACGACCACCACGCGCAGCGGGGCGGCGGACGCGGTGCCGGGTGCGGGCGCCGCCTGCGCGGGTGGGCCGGCGCACCCGGCCAGGACCACCACCGCACCCAGCAGCCCGCCGGCCGCCGCCCGTCGCCTCACCGGGATCCCGACCCGACCAGCTCGGCCGGCGGTGCGGCCGGGGCCGGCGCCGGACGGCGGGGCCGGCGGCCCGCGACCACCGCCCGGCCCAGCCGCACCGCCTGCACGACCGACAGGTGCGGCAGGTAGGCCCGGGAGACCGCCCGGGCGATCCGCGGCAGGTCGGCGGTGTCCAGGTGCACCAGCCACAGCGGCCGGTGCTGCGGCTGGAACTTCGCCTTGAACGACAGCAGCGAGCGGAACCCGTACACCGGCTCCATCAACCGGCCGGTGGCCTCCAGCAGCCGGGCCAGGGCATCGTCCTCGGCGCTGCCGCCGGGGAAGGCCAGCGGGGCGCCGGACAGGCTGACGAACTCCGCCCCCTCCTCCTGGAAGGTCAGCGCCGCGGTGCCCACCAGGAACTCCATCGTGCCGGGCGGGCAGCCGGGGCTGCGGCGCATGAGGTCCAGCGTCCAGCCCACCCGGACGCCGTCCCGGCTGGCCGGCAGCCAGCTGGTGACGCCGTGCACCCGGCCGTCGCCGCCGACCGCCAGCAGGCACCGGACGGCGGGGTCGGCCGCCTCGTCGAGGCCGCCCAGGGTGAAGCCCATCTCGGGCAGCCCCTTGCCGGCCAGCCACTCCTCCGAGGACCGGGCCACCTGCTCGCGCAGCGCCAGCGGGGCCTCCGACCAGCGCACCCAGACCGCCTGCACGCCGTCCCGCGCCGCCCGGTTGACCGCCGTCCGGACGTCCTGCCACTTCTTGCCGGTGAAGGCCAGCCCGCCCAGCGGCAGCCAGGTCTCGCTGGCCACCTGCACCCGGCGGCCACCGGGCAGCGCCTGGACCACCCCGTCGGTGACCGAGTACCAGCACGGCGTCCAACCCCGGCCCAGGCACCAGGCGGTGAACTCCGGCACCGCCCGCGCCCGCGCGTCCGGCGGGCCCACCGGGTCGCCGGTGGTGAGCGCGACCCCGCCGACCACCCGGAAGGCGACCACGGCCTGCCCGTCCTCGCTGAACCACCAGCGGTTGCCCACCCAGGTGGTCATGAACGACAGCGCGCCGTCGCCGTGCCGGTCGACCAGGGCACGGGCCCGGGCGGCGTCCCCGCTGGGCACGGCCGGCCGGACGACGACCCACGCCGACCCCACCAGGACCGCCCAGCAGGCCACCCCGGTCCAGTTCGCCAGCACCCGGGCCGCACCGCGGAGGGGGGCCAGGCTGGGCAGCACCTCGCCCAGCCACCCCGGCGGGAGCATCCGGGCCGGCAGGTCCAGCAGCAGCCGGCCCACGGTCGGCGGCGTCGCCCACTCCCCGCGCAGCAGCACCCCGGCCCCCAGGTAGGCCAGCACCACCACGCCCAGCCCGCCGCCGGCCAGCGCCGCCCAGCGGCGGGCGGTGCCGGGCGCCGCGGGCACGGGGAAGCGGCTGCGGGTGAGCAGCAGCAGGACCAGCACCGCCGCCGGGGCGGCCAGCGGGGCCCACACGGCCGCCACCGGCAGGCCGCCCCGCGGGGTGCCCAGCGCGGTCAGCGCGGCGTCCGGGTCGCGCAGCACCGCGGTGACCACCTCGCCGCCGACGGCGGCGAGCACCGCGGAGAACACCACCGCACCGACCCAGGCCGCCCGCCGTCCGCGGCGCAGCCCCTCGGCGAGCACCAGCTGCACCAGCGCCGGCAGCGCCGACAGCAGGGCCGGGCCCAGGCCGGCCAGGTGCGAGCGGCCGGTCAGCACCCGGCAGTCGGCGAGCTCGCGGGCGGTGCCGCAGACCTGGCGCAGCGTGCCGGCGTCGGGCGCGCCGGAGACGAACAGGTGCGAGACCACCGACCACGGGCCGTTCGAGCTCCGGGCCAGCGCGGCGACCAGCGGACCGACGGCGGACGCGGCCACCACCAGGGCGACCAGCGCGCGGGACTCCCGCCGGCTGACCGGGCCGCGCTCGACCCGTGCGCCGCGGCGACGCAGCAGCAGCTGGCCGGCCAGCAGGCCCACGCCCCAGCCGGCCAACCGGTGCACGTCGCCGCCGGTGCCGCCGTAGAGCACCAGCATGGTCAGCCCGACCCCGAGGACGACCCGGACCCGGCGGCGCACCAGCGGGGTGGCCCGGGCCGAGGCGGCCGCCACCGCGGCGAGGACGCCGGGCAGCGGGCCGACCACCAGCGCGCCGGCCAGGTGCACCCCCCAGCGGTCCCCGGTGGCGGCCAGCAGCGCGGAGACCCCCGAACCGACCAGCCCGGCGCCGACCTGGCCGAGCACCAGCGCCGTCGCCGTCCACCGGGTGCCCCAGCGGTGCTCGACCGGGCCGAGCAGGCCGGCGACCAGCAGCAGCGCGACCAGGGTGCCGGCCGGCGTCGCCACGGTCAGCCCGGCGGTGAGCAGCGTCCACCAGCGGCCCTCCCCCAGCGCGCGCGCCCCGGTGCCCAGCACGGCGCCGGTGCCCAGCGCGGCGCCTGCGACCAGAACGACCAGCAGGGCGGCGGTGAGCGGCACCCGGCGCAGCGCGGCGGCCGCCCGGCGCACCCGCGCGCTCATGCCGGCAGCCCCAGCCGCTGGGCCAGCCACGGCAGGGCGCCCTCGAGACCGGGCCCCCAGACGTCCCAGGAGTGCCCGCCGGGCAGCTCGGTGGTGACCACGGACGCACCGGCCCCCTCCAGCGCGGCGGCGACCTCCTCGGTCTGCGGCCGGTAATCGTCGTCGTCCTTGCCGACCACCAGGTAGGCGGCCAGGTCCGGGTACTGCCGGGCGGCGAGCAGGTGCAGCGGGTCGACCGCGTCCAGGGCGGCCTGGTCGCCCGGGAACGAGGCCTGCAGCGTGTCCGCGGCGCTGCCCAGGGTGGGGGCCCGCTGCCCGGAGGCGTCCAGCAGCGTCGGGAACAGGTCCGGGTGGTTGGTGGCCAGCTGCAGGGCGCAGGTGCCCCCGTAGGAGAAGCCGCCGACGGCCCAGTGGGCGTGGTCGGTGCCGACCTGCAGGTGCTGGGTGATCCAGGTCGGCACGTCCTGGGCCAGGTAGGTGTCGGCCTTGCCCAGCGCGGAGTCCAGGCACAGCGGGTTGCTGCCCTCGCCGCCCAGGTCGTCGGGCATGACCACCACCGGCGCCAGGCCGTGGTGCGCGGCGGCCCAGGCGTCCAGCCGGTGGGCCAGCTGGCCGCCGTCGATCCAGTCCCGCGGGCTGCCCGGCTGCCCGCCCAGCAGCACCAGCACCGGCAGGGCCGGCCGGTCGGAGCTGAGGTAGGCCGGCGGCAGGTAGACCCAGGCCGGGCGGGCCGGGAAGCCCGAGGCGGTGGCGGGGATGTCCACCTGGGTGAGCGCGCCGGTGTCGGGCATCCCGGCCGGCGGCGTCCAGTCGGCCAGGCTCGCCGTCGACACGGCGTCCTCGGTGAGCACCTCCGCGGCGTCGACCTGGTCGTAGGGCGGCAGCTGCAGGGCCGCGGCGACCGTGGGGAAGGGCTGGTAGACCACGTTCACGTTGTTGGCTGCACCGAGCAGCACGCCGACCAGCGCCAGCACCGTGAGCCCCCGCCGCCACCAGCGCAGCCGGGGCCAGCCGGCCACGGCCAGCGTGGTCCCGAGCAGGCCCAGCCCGATCCACAGCGGCACCACCCACGGCAACCCGTCCGGGAAGGGCTTGGTCACGACCAGCGCGAGCTGGGCGAGGCCGACCAGCACCAGGGCGGCGAGCACGGCGACCGGGACCCGGCGGGTGAACCACCGCCGGTCCCGGTGGGTGACCAGCAGCGCCGCCAGCCCGACGAACAGGACGACGACGAGGGTGACGTAGAGGCCCCCGGAGACCAGGTGCAGTCCGACGAACCAACGCCACAGGTGGCTGAGCACGATGTCCTCCTCGATCGACAGCAGCACCGTCCAGGTGCGGGCTGCGGGGACCCGGGAGACCAGCTGTGAGCCGGCTGCACACCACCGGGACGGTGCACCGGGGGCAGGTCCACAGCCGGGGCGGAGCTGGTTGCCAGCCACCGGCCGCACGATCCACAGCCGTGACCCTGCTGCACGCCCCGGCCCCCGCCCCGGCCGCTCCCGACGCGGCCGGCCCGCGCCGCCGTCCGCGTCCGGACCAGCTGGCCCTGGCCGCGCTGCTCACCGGGACGACGGCGCTGTACACCGTGGCGCTGTCCCGGTCCGGCTGGGGCAACTCCTTCTACGCCGGTGCCGCACAGGCCGGTGCCTCGAGCTGGTCGGCCTGGTTCTTCGGCGCCTCGGACGCCCCGGGCTCGGTCACCGTGGACAAGCCCCCGGCCGCGCTGTGGGTGATGGGCCTGTCGGTCCGGCTGCTCGGCCTGTCCAGCTGGTCGGTGCTGCTGCCCCAGGCGCTGATGGGGGTGCTGGCGGTCGCGGTGCTGGCGGCGACCGTGCGCCGCGTGCTGGGCCCCTGGGCGGGCGTGCTGGCCGGCACGCTGCTGGCCGTCACCCCGGTGGCGACGCTGATGTTCCGCTACGACAACCCCGACGCGCTGCTCACCCTGCTGTGCGTGCTGGCCGCGTGGGCGGTGGGCCGGGCGCTGGAGGACGGCCGCACCCGCTGGCTGCTGCTGGCCGGCGCGTTCGTCGGCCTGGCCTTCCTGACCAAGTCGCTGCAGGCGTTCCTGGTGCTGCCCGGCCTGGCCGGGGCCTACCTGGTCGCCGGGCCGCCCCGGCTGCGGCGCCGGCTCGGCCAGCTGGTGGCGGCCGGGGCCGCGCTGGTCGTCGCGGCCGGCTGGTGGGTGCTGGCCGTCGCCCTGGTGCCGCGGGCCGACCGGCCGTGGGTGGGCAGCACCACCGACGACAGCCCGCTGAGCCTGGCGTTCGGCTACAACGGCCTGGGCCGGCTGGACGGGGACGAGACCGCCGGCGGCGGCGGGCTGCACCAGAGCTCGTCGAGCATCTGGCGGCTGCTGGGGTCCGGCGGCGACGAGGCGGGCTGGTACCTGCCGCTGGCGGTCGCGGCGCTGGTCGCCGGGCTGCTGCTCACCGCGCGCGCGGCCCGGACCGACCGGGTGCGCGGTGCCCTGCTGCTGTGGGGCGGCTGGCTGGTGGTCACCGCCGGCGTCCTCAGCGTGATGAAGGGCATCGAGCACAGCTACTACGCCGTCCAGCTGGCCCCGGCCGCCGCCGCCCTGGTCGCCGTCGGCAGCACCCAGCTGTGGCGCGCCGGCACCGCCGGCCGCCGGGTGCTGGCCGCCGGCCTGGTCGCCGCCACAGCGTGGGCCGGGGCGGTGGCGCTGACGCACGGGCACCACCCCGGTGCCGCCCTGGTCCTCGGTGGCGTCCTGCTGGTGCTGGTCGTGGGCGCCCTGCTGGCCCTGCGCCGCGGCGCCCGGACGGCGTTCGCGGCCGCCGCGGTGCTCGCCGTCGTCCTGGGGCCGCTGCTGTGGTCGGTGGGCACGGCGTCGGCGGTCCACCAGAGCAGCAACGTCTTCGCCACCCCTCCCCCGCTGACCGCGGGCGGCTGGCACGGCGGGCGCCCGGACGGACCCGGGGTCACCCAGGCCGCGGTGCAGCTGCTGCGGGCGGGCGCGGCCGGCTACACCTGGGCGGCGGCGACCACCGGGCACCACGGCGCCGCGGTGCAGCTGGCGGCCGGCGTCCCGGTGATGGACATCGGCGGCTTCTCCGGCCAGGACCCGACGCTGACCCTGCAGGGGTTCGAGGCCGACGTCGCCGCGCACCGGATCCACTACTACGTGGCCGGCACCGGCGGCGGTCCCGACGCCTCCCGGATCCTGCAGTGGGTCAAGGCGCACGGCACGCCGGTCCCGGCCGGCGACACCGACCTGTACGACCTGTCGCCGCTGGCCGGTGCCGGGTGACGGGTCAGCCGGCCGCCGGCTCCAGCAGCGCCACGCACTCCACGTGCGCGGTCATCGGGAAGGCGTCGTAGGCCCGCAGGCCGGTCAGCCGCCAGCCGGCCTCGGCGAACACCGCGACGTCGCGGGCCAGCGAGGCCGGGTCGCACGCCACGTAGACCACCGCGCGGGCCCGGGTGTCGGCCAGCACGGCGCTGACCTCGCGGCCGGCACCGGACCGGGGCGGGTCGAGCACGACGACGTCGGGCGGGCCGTCGAGCTCGGCCAGCAGGTCGGTGAGGCCCTCGGCGTCCACGTCGCCCTGCCAGACCTCGGCCTGCGGCAGGTCCGACAGGTTGTCCGAGGCGGCGGCGCAGGCACCGGCGTCGGACTCCACGCAGATCACCTGGCCGTCGGGACCGACCCCGGGGGCCAGCGAGCCGCCGAACAGCCCCGCGCCGGCGTACAGGTCCAACACCCGCTCCCCGGGCCGGACGCCGGCGAACCCGGCGACCGCCCCGACCAGCGCGTCCGCGGCCGCGGGGTGGACCTGCCAGAAGCCGGTGCCCTCGACCTGCCAGTCCCGGTGCCAGGCCTTCCGCTCGGCCCGCGAGCCGGTGGCCGCCGACGACGCGGCCCCGGTGGGCCGGACGACGCGGGTGGACTGCGGGTGCCCGCGGCGGTCCAGGGTCGTGGTGGTCACCCCGCCCACCGAGTCGACGGCCACGTCGACGGCGCCCGCGCCGTCCCACCGCCGGCCCAGCACGGCCTCGACGGCCGGCTCGACGGTGATCGGGCAGTCGTCGAGGACGACGACCTCGCGGGAGCGGTGCGGCCGCAGCCCGGGGCGGCCGGCGCGGTCCACGGCGAACCGGGCCCGGGAGCGCCAGCGCAGCGGCCCGCCGGGCAGCTCCTCGACGTCCAGGGACACGTCCATGCCGGCCAGCCGGGCGAACTGCTCGGTGACCACGTCGCCCTTGAGCCGCCGCTGGGCCTCGGGCGCCACGTGCTGCCAGTCGCAGCCGCCGCACTTCCCGGGGCCGGAGTAGGGGCAGGGCCGCTCGACCCGGTCCGGGGAGGCGTCGAGCACCTCGACGGCGTCCGCGCGGCAGTAGCCGGGGTGCCGGTCCTCGGTGACGGCGACGACCACCCGCTCGCCGGGCAGCGCGTGCCGGACGAAGACCACCCGGCCCTCGTGCCGGGCGACGCAGTGCCCACCGTGCGCGACCGGCCCGACGGTGACCTCGAAGCGGTCCCCCAGCCAGGTCGGGGCGTCGGGCCGGTCAGCCACGCGGTCCGTCCGCCGGGTTGTCCGCGAACCCCCGGCGCAGGTCGCCCGGGGCAACCCCGCCGTCCAGGCGCCGCAGGTCCTCCTCGCGGTCGCGGGAGCCCTCCAGCTGCCAGGGCACGGTGGTGATCATGACGCCGGGCTGGAACTGCAACCGGGCGCGCAGCCGCAGCGCGCTCTGGTTGTGCAGCACGTTCTCGAACCAGTGCCCGACCACGTACTGCGGGATGAAGACGACGACCAGCTCGCGCGGGCTGTCCCGGCGGATGTCCTTGACGAAGTCCAGGACCGGCCGGGTGATCTCCCGGTAAGGCGAGTCCAGGACCGTCAGCGGCACCGGGATGTCGTAGCGCTCCCAGTCCGCCTGCAGCGCCCGGGTGTCGGCCTCGTCCACGTTGACCGTGAGCGCCGTCAGCTGGTCCGGGCGGGTGGCCCGGGCGAACGCCAGCGCCCGCAGCGTGGGCTTGTGCACCTTGTTCACCAGCACGACCGCGTGCACCTTCGAGGGCAGCGTCCGGGAGTCACCGCTGGGCACCAGCTGGTCGGCGACCTGGCTGTAGTGCCGGTTGATCTGACGCATCAGCAGGTAGATGAACGGCATCGCGACGATGACGATCCAGGCGCCGCGGGTGAACTTCGTGAGCACGATGATCACCAGCACGATCGTGGTGATCGACCCGCCGAGGGTGTTGATGACCTGGGCCCGCCGCATCCGGGAGCGCTCGGCGCCCTCGACGGTCTTCATCTCCCGGTTCCAGTGCCGGACCATGCCCCACTGGCCGATCGAGAAGCTGGTGAACACCCCGACGATGTAGAGCTGGATCAGCCGTGTGGAGTCGGCCTGGAAGGCCACGATCATCACCACGGCGAAGCCGGACAGCAGCAGGATGCCGTTGCTGTAGACCAGCTTGTCCCCGCGGGTGTGCAGCTGCTTGGGCATGAACCGGTCCTGGGCGAGCACCGAGCCCAGCAGCGGGAAGCCGTTGAAGGCGGTGTTGGCGGCCAGGATGAGCACCAGCGCGGTGGCCGCCTGGATGTAGAAGAACCCGACCGAGGTGTCGCCGCCGAACACGGCGCTGGCGACCTGGGCGATGACCGTGCGCTGCGGTTCTGTCTCGCAGTCGGTGAAGCCCTCCAGGTCGCAGGGGAACTCGGCGTACTTGACCCCGGCGAACAGCGCGAGCGCGGTGACGCCGGCGAACATGGCGGCCGCGATCCCGCCCATCAGCGCCAGCGTGGTGGCCGCGTTCTTCGACTTCGGCGGCCGGAAGGCCGGCACGCCGTTGGCGATGGCCTCCACCCCGGTCAGCGCGGTGCAGCCCGACGCGAAGGCGCGCAGCACGAAGAACAGCAGGGCGACGCCGGCCAGGTTGTCGTAGCCGGGCTCGGGCGTGATCGTGTACGACGCGCTCTCGGCGACCAGCGAGGCGTCGGTGAAGAAGTACTTGACGAGACCGGTGACGACCATCACCAGGATGCCGGCCACGAACAGGTACGTGGGGACGGCGAAGCTCTTGCCCGACTCCCGCAGCCCGCGCAGGTTCGCCGCGGCCAGGAACGCCACCAGCGCGACGGCGATGAGCACGCGGTGCTCCGCCAGCGCCGGGAACGCCGAGATGATGTTGTCGGTGCCCGAGCTGACCGACACCGCGACGGTCATCACGTAGTCGGTGAGCAGCGCGCTGGCCACCACCAGCGAGGCGAACCGGCCGTGGTTCTTGGCCGCCACCTCGTAGTCCCCGCCGCCGGAGGGGTAGGCGTGCACCACCTGGCGGTAGGACAGCACCACCACGACCAGCAGGACGACGACGGCGACGGCCAGCCACGGGGCCAGGAACAGGAACGCCGTCCCGGCCAGGGTCAGCACGATGAGGATCTCCTGGGTGGCGTAGGCCACCGAGGAGAGCGGGTCGCTGGCGAAGATCGGCAGCGCCAGGCGCTTGGGGAGCAGCGACTCCCCCGCCTTGTCGCTGCGGACCGGACGGCCGAGGACGAGGCGTTTGGGGAGTTGCCCGAGGTCGGACAGGGTGGGCACGCGGCGATGGTACGGACGGTGCATGTGCACGCGGCCCCGCCCGTGTCATGTCGCCGGTGTAGCTTCGCGCGCTGTACGGCCCGGCGGTCCGCGCCGGCCGGCAGGACCTGCGGGGAGTGCACGTGCACGTGGTCGTCATGGGCTGCGGCCGCGTCGGTTCGGCCATCGCGCGGCGGCTGGAGGAGATCGGGCACAGCGTCGCGGTCATCGACCAGAACGCCGAGGCCTTCCGCCGGCTGGGTCCCGAGTTCAACGGCCGCCAGGTCACCGGGCTGGGGTTCGACCGGCAGACGCTGCTGGACGCCGGCATCGACTCCGCCGGCGCCTTCGCCGCGGTGAGCAGCGGCGACAACTCCAACATCATCAGCGCCCGGGTCGCCCGGGAGACCTTCGGCGTCGAGCACGTCGTCGCCCGGATCTACGACTCGAAGCGGGCCGAGGTCTACGAGCGGATGGGCATCCCCAGCGTCGCCACCGTGCCGTGGACGGTCAGCCGGCTCATGCGCGAGCTGCTCAGCGTCAAGGTCACCGAGATCTGGCGCGAGCCCACCGGCAAGGTGCTGCTCATGCGGGTCACCGTCACCGACGGCTGGGTGGGCCGGCCGCTGGCGGACCTGGAGAAGGCGTCGGGCGCCCGCGCCGCGTGGCTGGTGCGCTTCGGCGAGGCCCAGCTGCCGCGGCCCAGCACCGTGCTGCAGACCGGGGACCACCTGGTGGTGGCCGCCACCGACGAGATCGCCGTCGCCGTGCACGACGCGGTGGAGAACGCACCTGTGGGAGGGCAGCACTGATGCGCGTGGCCATCGTGGGTGCCGGCGCCGTCGGCCGCTCCATCGCCGGGGAGCTGCTGGGCAACGGCCACGCCGTCATGCTCATCGAGAAGAACGCGGCCAAGGTGCGCGCCAAGGCCGTGCCCGGCGCCGAGTGGGTGCAGGCCGACGCGTGCGAGGTGACCGCCCTGGAGGAGGCCGACCTGGCCACCTGCGACGTGGTGATCGCCGCGACCGGTGACGACAAGGCCAACCTGGTCGTCTCGCTGCTGGCCAAGACCGAGTTCGCGGTGAACCGGGTGGTCGCCCGGGTCAAGGACCCGCGCAACGAGTGGCTCTACACCGACGCCTGGGGGGTCGACGTCGCCGTGTCCACGCCCCGGGTGCTCGCCGCCCTGGTCGAGGAGGCCGTCACCGTCGGCGACGTCGTCCGGCTGATGAGCTTCCGCAAGGGCGCCGCCAACCTGACCGAGATCACCCTGGCCGAGGACACCCCGTGGGTGGGCCGGCCGCTGCGCGACGTGCCGCTGCCCCGGGAGACCGTGCTGACCGCCATCCTGCGCGGCGAGCGGGTCATCACCCCGACCCCCGACGAGCCCCTCGAGGCCGGCGACGAGCTGCTGTTCATCATGCACGGGGACGTCGAGGAGGACCTCCAGGAGGTCCTCTCCGGGAAGCGCTCCTAGGGCGTCTCGGCGGCGCGGTGGCGGTGCAGGCGGGCGACCGCCCACAGCGTGACCACCAGCGCCGCCCCGGTCACCGGCAGACCCAGGACCAGCGACGAGGTGCCCAGCAGGGCCACCTCGTCGCGCCAGTACAGGAACCCCTGCACCACGGCGCGCACCACGAAGGTGGCCGCCCACAGCAGGGTCAGCCAGGTGTAGACCCGCATGACCCGCCGGTCGGTGCGCCAGTGCCGCTCGGGTGCGGCGTCGGGCTGCTTCTCCACCGGCGCGTCGTCCTGCGCACGGTCCTCGGCACGCACCTCGGCCACCCGCTCGCGGGCGCGGGACCGCAGCGAGCCCTTGAGGCTGTGGCCGACCATGGAGCCCAGGTGGCTCGGGGCCAGGAACTCCGCGGCCACGCCGACCAGCGGCCAGCGCACCAACGCCGAGCCCAGCAGCACCACGCCGAGGCCGGCGTTGCGGATCAGGCCGACCACGAAGAAGTCGCGGGCCTCCCCCGACGCCCGTGCGATGGCCACCGCGATGGCCACGCCGATCAGCCCGCTGACGGCCTGCTGCAGGCTCTCCTTGCGCAGCAGCCGCAGGGCGAAGACCAGCAGGGCCGTGCCCAGCGCGGCCCAGATGCCGACGGTGAGCCCGCCGAAGCCGTTGGCCACCACGAAGGCGATGGTCGGCAGCGACACGTCGACCATGCCGCGCCAGCCCCCGAGGGAGTCCAGCACCAGGTCGCGGTCGAACGCCGTGGGCTTGCGCCCGGCGGGACGGGTCACCCGGCGCCCAGCTCGTACCAGGGGTTGTAGATGACCTTGCGGCCCTCGAAGGAGGCGAACCGGCCGCGGGCGGTGAGGGTGCGGCCGGGCTCGATGCCCGGGATGCGCCGGCGTCCCAGCCAGACCAGCGTCACCGAGCCGGAGCCGTCGAACAGCTCGGCCTCCAGCGTGGGGACGGTCTCGCGGGGGGTGTAGACGACCGACCGGAGCCGGCCGGTCACCGCGACGACCTTGCCCTTCTGGCAGCTGCCGACCGGCTCGCAGCCGGCGCTGGCGACGTCGGACTGCAGTTCCTGCGCGTCGATCGTCGCGTCGTCGGCGGTCAGCTTGGCCAGCGTCTTGGACAGCCAGCCCTTGGGACGTGTCTCGGTCACGACCCCAGCGTAGGACCGTTGCGGTCCTTCGCCGCGGCCTGCTGGGCGGCGACCTGCTGGGCGGCCTGGGCCGGCAGCGTCATCGGCAGCTGCTCGCGCACCGGCATCGGCTCGGCGCCCCGGGCCACCACGATGCTGCGGAAGGCCGACTCCAGCGCCGCCCCGGCCTCGGGGCTCTCGGCCGCGGGACCGCTGATCATGCCGCGCAGGAACCACCGCGGGCCGTCGACGCCGACGAACCGGGCGGCCCGGCGGACCGGAGGGGCGGGCGTGGTCTGCCCCGGCTGCGGCGGCGGGCTGGCCGTGATGAACCCGGCGAGCTCGGTCCCGAAGGTGCCCTCGCGCTCGGACAGCGAGCCGCCCTGGCCGCTGGCGCTGGTCGCCAGGTCGCCCCGCACGCTCTCCCAGATGCCGCCGGCCCGCGGTGCGGCGAACGCCGACACCTGCAGCAGGGAGTCCCCGGCGCGCAGGCTCGCCCCGATCACCTTCTGCTGGGCGTTGACGTCGACCCGCAGCTCCATGCCGGGGACGGCGGGGATGCGCAGCGACCCCAGGTCGACGCGGGGCACGCCGTCCTCGGGCGCGTCGGCGGCGTCCCAGGGGCCGGTGGTCTCCTCGCGGTCCCGCTCGCGCACCTGCGGCTCGGGCGGGACGCCCCGCTCCCGCACGCTGCGCTCGATCCGGTTGCGCCGTCGTCCGAACGGCATCTCAGGCCTGCCCCTCTGTCGTGGTGGTGGTCGGCCCGTCGGGGCCGTGCCCACCGGTGGATCCGTGCCCCGCGGTGCCGCGGGTGCTGGCGGGCAGGTCGGCCACCGGGGCGAAGACCACCTGCACGACCGGCTGCACGACCAGCTGGGCCACCCGGTCGCCGCGGCGGAGCCGGATGGTCGTCACCGGGTCGGTGTTCACCAGGTTGACCTTGATCTCGCCGCGGTAGCCCGCGTCGATGGTGCCCGGGGCGTTGACCATGCCCAGGCCGAGCCGGTGGGCCAGCCCGGAGCGGGGGTGCACGAACCCGGCATACCCCTCCGGGATCGCCACCGCCACCCCGGTGCCGACCAGCGCCCGCTGGTGCGGGGCCAGCTCGACGTCCTCGGTGACCACGAGGTCAGCACCGGCGTCCCCGGGCAGCGCGTACGCGGGGAGGACGGCGCCCTGCGCCAGGGTGACCGGGATCTCCAGCGGGTTCGGCACGGGGCGAGGCTAGCCCCGGCCGGGGGCGCGGAGACCGGTGGCACGGAGGTCGGCGAGCACGGCCTCGGCGAGCTGGCCGGTGGCCTTGCGGTTGCTGCGCGCGGCGAGACCGGCGCCCAGCAGCAGCGGCGCGGCCGAGGACACGTTGCGGGCCAGCCGGCGGGTCACCCGGCGGCGCAGCGCGTTGACCCCGGCGCTGCCCAGGGTGGCGATCAGCCCGCCGCCGCCGGGACCGGACTCCACGGCGCGCTGCCGGGTCCAGCTGGTCAGGTAGGCACCGGCCCGGGCCCGGGCGTCGCCCTCGGCGGGCCGGCCGTACAGCTCGTGCAGCTCGCCGATGAGGACCACCTCGACGGCGGCCACCAGCACCGTCTCGGCCCCGAGCTCCAGCGGCAGCGCGACCATCGACGGCGGGGCGAACCACTGCGCGGCGGTCAGCCCGCCGGTGGCCGCCCCGATGCCCGCGGTGATCCGGGCGTACCGGGTGACCAGGGCGTCGGCGATCGCGACCTCGTCCTGCCCCGGGTGCGCGGCCCGCAGGCGGGCGCCGTCCCGGATCGGCAGCCGGGGGGCCGCGGCGTGCAGCAGGTCGGTGAGCACCGTGCCCGGGTGCCAGCCCGAACCCGCCCCGGGATCCCGGTCGGTCCCCTCCTCGGTGCCGCGTGCCCCGCGGGCGGCGGTGCCGACCGCCGTGACGACGTCGCGCAGCACCGCCCCGGCCCGGCCGCCCTTGCCCGCCGGCTCCTCGCCGTCGGGCCGGTCACCCAGCAACCCGCCCACCGCGTCGGCGACCGACCGCGCGGCCCGCGCCAGCGGTCCGGTGGTCGGCTCCGGCTCGACGGGGCGGGGCGGCGGGACGTCCCGCGGCGGCAGGGTCACCTCAGGCGCAGTCGCGGCAGATCAGCCGGTCGCCCTTGGTGCTGGCCAGCCGGCTGCGGTGGTGGACCAGGAAGCAGCTGGAGCAGGTGAACTCGTCCTCCTGCTTGGGCAGCACCCGGACGGTGAGCTCCTCGTTGGACAGGTCCGCCCCGGGCAGCTCGAGCGCCTCGTTGAAGTCGGTCTCGTCGACGTCGACGGACGAGGACTGCGCCTCGGCCCGTCGTGCCTTGAGCTCCTCGAGCGAGTCCTCGCCGAGCTCGTCGGACTCGTTGCGTCGTGGGGCGTCGTAGTCGGTGGCCATGGTGTGCCCCTCTTCCTTCGTCGTCCGGGCCCTCGGCCCGGGGTGCTGTGTGCCGCCGTCCCGGCCACCGTGGTCTGGGGCCGTCCTGGACGGGTCCCTGCGGTCGGTGCCGCGGGGACTCCGGCAGGGCCCCCAACGTGGCGGACCCCGGGTTTGTGCCCGGACCGGCGACCGTCACACACCGCGGCCGGACCGAACCGGTGAGTGCTGCCGCACAGCCCTGGCGCAGGGGTGTCCGGGGCAGGGGCGGCAGAGGTTACCCTGCGCCGATGACCGCCACCGTGGGTGCTGATCCAGGGGTCGTCGGCCCCTACCTGGCCACCGTCCTCGACGACGACCGGTGGCGCGAGGTGGACGTCGACCTCATCGCCGCGGGCATGTCCAACCTGACCTACGTGGTGACCCCCCGGGGCGGCCGGCCCGAGGACGCGGTGATCCTCCGCCGACCGCCGACCGGGGCCGTGCTGGCCACCGCGCACGACATGGTCCGCGAGCACAAGGTGATCAGCGGCCTGGCCGGGACACCGGTCCCGGTGCCGCGCACCCTGCACCTGTGCACCGACGAGGCGGTGCTGGGCGCCCCCTTCTACGTGATGGAGCGGGTGGTCGGCGTGCACGTGGTGGACGAGCTGCCCGCCGGCTACGCCGACACCGAGGCCGAGCGCCGGGCGCTGGGCGACGGGCTGGTCGACGTCCTCGCCGACCTGCACACCGTGGACGCCGCCGCGGTGGGCCTGGGCGACTTCGGCCGGCCCGAGGGCTTCCTGGCCCGCCAGGTGCGCCGCTGGACCACGCAGTGGGAGGCGACCCGGGACACCGACCGGCCCGGCCTGGACGCCCTCGCCGCCCGGCTGGCGGCCACCGTGCCGACCACCGCGCGCAGCGGCATCGTGCACGGGGACTACCGGATGGACAACTGCCTGCTGGACCCCGACGTCCCGGGTCGGGTGCGCGCGGTCCTGGACTGGGAGATGTCCACCCTCGGCGACCCGCTGACCGACCTGGGCATGCTCTTCGTCTACTGGCCCGAGGCCGGCGAGGAGCGCGGCGTGGCCCTGTCGGCGGTCACCGCGCTGCCGGGCTTCCCCACCCGGGCGCAGGTCGCGCAGCGGTACGCCGAGCGCACCGGCACCGACCTGGGCGACCTGTCCTGGTACGTCGGGTTCGCCTACTTCAAGTTCGCCGCGATCCTGGCCGGCATCGTCGCCCGGTCGGCCGCCGGCGCGATGGCCGGCAAGGACAGCACCGGCTACGCGGACAAGATCGGTCCGTGCGTCGAGCTGGGACGCGCCGCGCTCGAGGACGGTGCGGTCTGACCCCGGCGACCGCCACTAGGCTCCCGGCTGCCCCCGTCCCTCCCCGAGTGGAGCGCAGTTGAGCGAGACCAGCGACCGGCGACCGCCGCGCACCAAGCGGGACCGACGGCCGATGATCCCGGTGATCCTGCTGCTGGTGCTGGCCCTCGCCGCGCTCGGCGTGTGGTGGAACGTCTTCCGGGACGCCGAGGCCATGGCCCAGGACACCGCCGCCGCCTGCAGCACCGCCGCGGAGGCACCGCCGTCGCTGGACCCGACCACCGTCGAGCTGCGGGTGCTCAACGCCACCGACACCGCCGGGCTGGCCCAGACCGTGGCCACCACGCTGCAGTCGCGCGGGTTCGTGGTCACCGAGATCGCCAACGACCCGAGCGGCCGCGACGTCACCGGGGTGGGCGAGCTCCGGTTCGGCGCCCGCGGGGCCTCCACGGCCAACTACGTCGGGCTGTACCTGCCCGGGGCCACGGACTACCCGGACACCCGCACCACCGCGGTAGTCGACGTCGTGATCGGCCCGGAGTACGCCGACCTGGCCACCCAGGACCAGGTCGCCGCCGCCCTCGGCGCCGAGGTGAGCGCCTCCGCCGCCTGCTAGCCCTCCTGCTCGTGCGCCGAGCGGACCAGGTCAAGGAACGGCCCGGCCACCGTCGGCGCCGCGGCCAGCACCAACGGGTCACCGGCCCCGAAGCCGGTGAGCACCTCGACCTGCAGGCCAGCCTCGGCGGCCACCAGGTCGGCGGCCAGGTGGTCCCACGGCTTGAGGTCCAGCTGGAAGTAGGCGTCCACCCGGCCCGCGGCGGCCAGGCAGATCTCCACCGCTGCCGAGCCCCAGCGCCGCACGTCCCGGACCTCGGGCAGCACCCGGGCCAGCACCCGGCCCTGCCGGGCGCGGATGTCCCGGTCGTAGGCGAACCCGGTGGCCACCAGGGTGTGCTCCAGGTCCACCGGCGCCGAGCAGCGCAGCTCGGTCCGGACGCCGTCGCGCAGCACCCAGGCACCACCGCCGCGCACGGCGGCGAAGGTCTCCCCGGTGGGGACGTCGGCAACCACGCCCACCTCGACGACGCCGTCCACCTCGGCGGCGATGCAGACGGCGTAGGAGCCCAGCCCGTAGAGGAAGTTCACGGTGCCGTCGATCGGGTCCACCACCCAGCGCACCCCGCTGGTGCCGGTCCGGGAGGCGCCCTCCTCGCCGAGCACGCCGTCGTCCGGGCGGGCGCCGAGCAGCCGGTCGACCACCAACCGCTCGCTGGCCTTGTCCACGGCGGTCACCACGTCGACCGCGGTGGTCTTGCTCTGCACGTCGTCGGCGGCCCCGGCCGCGCCGGCGGCGACCAGCGCGGCCGCCTCCCCGGCGGTGGCGAGGGCGAGGGCCAGCAGCTCGTCGACGAGGGACGCGGGGGCACCGGGTGCGGGGGTGGCGGTCACCCGGGTGATCCTGCCGGTGCCGCTGCGGGGACCGACCGCATACCCTGCCCGCGTGCAGGGCTTCGGAGTGGACGTCGGCGGCAGCGGCATCAAGGGATGCCTGGTGGACCTCGATCGGGGTGAGCTCATCGGGGAACGGGTCCGGATCCCCACCCCGCAGCCGGCGTTGCCGGACGCGGTGTGCGACGTGATCGGCGAGGTCGTCGGCCAGTTCGGCTACGAGGGACGGGTCGGGGTGACCTACCCCGGCGTCATGAAGAGCGGCGTGGCCTACACCGCCGCCAACATGGACGCCTCGTGGATCGGCACCGACATGGCCGCCTCGGTCGAGAGCCGGATCCCCGGCACCGTGCAGACCCTCAACGACGCCGACGCCGCGGGCCTCGCCGAGATGGCCTACGGCGCCGGCAAGGGCCAGCGCGGCCTGGTGCTGATGCTGACCTTCGGCACCGGCATCGGCAGCGCGCTGTTCATCGACGGCCACCTGGTGCCCAACACCGAGCTGGGCCACATCGAGGTCGACGGCAAGGACGGCGAGAAGGCCGCCTCGGCCGCCGCCCGCGAGCGCGAGGACCTCTCCTACCCCGACTGGGCCAAGCGGGTCGACCGGTACCTGGACACCCTCGAGCGGGGCATCTGGCCCGACCTGATCGTGGTCGGCGGCGGGGTCAGCAAGAAGGCGCACAAGTGGGTGCCGCTGCTGTCCACCCGCACCCGGGTGGTGCCCGCCGAGCTGCTCAACGACGCCGGCATCGTGGGTGCCGCGCTGGCCGCCGAGCAGCGCATCGGGCAGTAGCCGGCGCACCGCCCCGCTTCCGGGGCGGTGCCGTGCCGGATACCCGGGGAGCCGGGGGTGACCGTCGCTACACTGACGGGGCTCCCCTCCGCCACCGGCCCGGGGGACGCGACGCTGCACGGGAAGGAACTCGAGTGCCCGCTGTCAAGCCCACCGCCGAGGTCGCCGAGGCCGGCGCCCGCACCCCCGCGCCCCGCACCGCCGCGGGCAAGCGCCCCACCCGGAGCAAGCCGACCATCACGCCCTCCCCCGGCCAGGAGGCCCCCGCCGGGGCCGTGCTCACCGCCGTGGGCGCCGAGGGCGCGACCGTCGCCGTCGTGGCCGGCGGGACCGGGCTGGTGCTCGACGAGAGCGCCGTCGTCGGCACCGACGGACCGGCCGAGGCCATCGAGGCCGACGACACCGCCACCGGGCCGGGCACCGAGTTCGAGTGGGACGACGAGGAGGAGTCCGAGGCGCTCCGCAAGGCCCGCAAGGACGCCGAGCTCACCGCCTCGGCCGACTCGGTCCGCGCCTACCTCAAGCAGATCGGCAAGGTCGCGCTGCTCACCGCCGAGGAGGAGGTCGACCTCGCCAAGCGGATCGAGGCCGGGCTCTACGGCTCCGAGCGGCTGCGCTCGGTCGAGGAGCGGGGCACCAAGCTCACCCCGAGCATGCGCCGCGACCTCAACTGGATCGTCCGGGACGGCGAGCGCGCCAAGAACCACCTGCTGGAGGCCAACCTGCGCCTGGTGGTCTCGCTGGCCAAGCGCTACACCGGCCGCGGCATGGCGTTCCTGGACCTGATCCAGGAGGGCAACCTGGGCCTGATCCGTGCGGTCGAGAAGTTCGACTACACCAAGGGCTACAAGTTCTCGACCTACGCCACCTGGTGGATCCGCCAGGCGATCACCCGCGCGATGGCCGACCAGGCCCGCACCATCCGCATCCCGGTGCACATGGTCGAGGTCATCAACAAGCTCGGCCGCATCCAGCGCGAGCTGCTCCAGGACCTGGGCCGCGAGCCCACGCCGGAGGAGCTGGCCAAGGAGATGGACATCACCCCGGACAAGGTGCTGGAGATCCAGCAGTACGCCCGGGAGCCGATCAGCCTCGACCAGAACATCGGCGACGAGGGCGACAGCCAGCTCGGCGACTTCATCGAGGACTCCGAGGCCGTCGTGGCCGTCGACGCGGTCAGCTTCACCCTGATGCAGGACCAGCTCAGCACCGTGCTGCAGACGCTGTCCGAGCGCGAGGCCGGCGTCGTCCGCCTGCGGTTCGGGCTCACCGACGGTCAGCCCCGCACGCTGGACGAGATCGGCCAGGTCTACGGCGTGACCCGCGAGCGGATCCGCCAGATCGAGTCCAAGACGATGAGCAAGCTCCGGCATCCGTCCCGGTCCCAGGTCCTCCGCGACTACCTCGACTGACCTGTCCCGGGGGGGGTGTCGTGCGGGTCACGGGCTCATCACTCCGGGGCGGAGGAGGATTGGCGGCGGCACCGTGCGGGCATCAGTTGTAGCGTGGGAGCTGTCAAGAGAGCAGCGGTTCCACGTTCCACGATCCATCCAGTGCGATCCCTGCTCACCCGCTCCACCCCAGGTCCACGAACCACTCGGCGCGTCGAGGGGCAACTGGACCGGATCGGGAACACCGGGGGTCATCCTGGCGCTGTGCAGGAGGCCGATCCGCGAACGCGGGTCCGTGCGGTAGAGAGCGAGTGATGACCAGATGACCCAGACCCTGACTACGAGCCCTTCCACCGATGACCTGGTCGTTCCCTTCCACTGCGACCGTTGCGGTGCGCTGGCCAAGGTCCGGGTCGTGCTCGCCAGCGGCGCCGACCTCGTGTTCTGCGGGCACCACGCCCGCGAGTACGACGCCAAGCTCCGCGACATCGCCGTCGACATCATCGACACCGGTAGCGAGCAGCCCGCCCACGCCTGACCGAGACGTTATCGTCGCGGCAAGCGACGGTCCGAACACATGACGCCGCCGCCGGCGCCGGATCCCCCACGGGATCCGGTGTCCGGCGGCGTCGTAGTGCCGGGGGCCCGTCACCCGCCGGACGGACAGCGAGCGTGAAGCACCGATGAGCGACGAGACCCCCCGCCCCGACGCGGAGGACACCCGACCTCAGGGTCCGGTCCAGGACGACGGCCCCGCCGTCGGCGACCGCACCGAACGGCTGCAGCCCGACGGCACCATCGGCGCCGGCCGTCCGACCGCCCCCGACTCGGTGACCCGGCCGCCGGCCCCCGGCTGGGGCGGGCAGGCGCCGCGCCCGGTCGCCGTCGTGCCGCCGGGCCAGCCGCTCCCGCTCAACCCGCGCCGCCGCGTCAACGACGACCCGCCGACCGGCGAGGCGCCGGCGGTCGAGACCCCCGCGGCCGACGAGACCCCCGCCGACGAGACCCCCGCAGCGGTCGAGGACGCCACCGCCGAGGACACCGTCGCCGCCCAGGCTCCCCAGGACGTCGCCGACGAGGCCCCCACCGGCAAGCTCCCCACCGTGCGGGACGACGTCCCGCCGCCCGCCGCGGCCGCCCCGCCGGCTCCGCCGGTCCCGCCCGCTGCTCCCCCGGTCGACGAGCGCGCCGTGGATGAAGCCGCGGACGAACCCGCCGACGCCGCCGACGACCCCTCTGACCTCGAGCAGACCGCCGTCGTCCCCGTCGCGGTGGTCCCCGCCGACCTGTTCGACGAGCCGCGCGGACCCGCGCCCGCCGACGTAGAACCCGCCGAGCAGCAGCCGGCCGACGAGCCCGCCGCACCCGAGACCGCGGCCCTGCCCCCCGTCGACGACACCTGGACCGACGCCGAGACCCGCGTCGACGACCTGCCTCCCGACGACCGCGCCGAGCCCGTGACGGCACCCACCGCGGACACCCACCCCGGCCCGACGGTCAGCGCGACGGAGCAGCCCACCCGCAGCCGCTGGCGCCGTCCGGCCGTCCTGGTGCCCGCCGGGCTGCTGCTGGTGCTGGGCGTCGCCTACGGCGCCGACCTGCTGGTGGCCGGCGACGACGTCCCCCGCAACACCGTGGTGGCCGGCGTGGACATCGGGGGCCTGTCCCCCAGCGCCGCCGCGACCGCGCTGTCCGACCAGCTCGCCCCGCGGGTCACCGCCGACCACGTGCTGGTCGCCGACGACGTCCAGGGCGTGCTGTCCCCCGCGACCGCCGGCATCACCCTGGACGTCGACGGCACCGTGCAGGCCGCCTCCGGGCAGCCGCTGAACCCGTGGACGCGGCTGGTGTCCCTGTTCGGCGAGCGCGAGGTCGAACCGGTCATCACCGGCGACGAGACCGCGCTGACCGCCCAGCTCGACGCGTTCGCCGAGACCGTCGACCGCGCCCCCGCCGACGCCGGCATCACCGTCGAGGGCACCACCGCCACCGTCGTCCCCCCGGTGACCGGTCGCCAGCTCGACCGCACGGCCGCCGCCGACGCCGTGACCGAGGCCCTGGCCTCCGGCGGGGACCCGGAGACCCCGATCGAGCTGCCGGTCGACACCGTCGACGTCCAGGTGGACGAGGCGGCCGCCCAGCAGGCGCTGGACGACGTGGTCACCCCGGCGCTGGCCGCCCCGGTCACCGTGACCGGCGACGACGGCACGACCGCCGAGCTGGACCCCGAGGGCATCGCCGGCGCGCTGGTGTTCGCCGCCGGCGACGGCGGCGCCCTGGACGTCAGCCTGGACCCGGGCGCACTGCAGACAGCGCTCGGCGACCAGCTCGGCGACTTCGGCACCCCGGCCGAGGACGCCCGGTTCGAGGTCACCGGCGACTCCATCGCCGTCGTCCCCTCCGTGGACGGCACCGGCGTCGACCCGAACGCGCTCGCCGCATCCCTGCTGCCGGTGCTGCAGCAGCCGGCGCCCCGCGAGGTCACCGCCAGCCTGGGCGCCGTGCCGGCGGACTTCACCACCGACGAGGCGAACGCGCTGGGGATCGTGGAGCAGGTCAGCTCGTTCACCACGAACTTCACCAGCGGTGCCAGCGGCACCAACATCCGCGTGGTCGCCGAGTTCGTCGACGGCGCCGTCGTGCTCCCCGGCGAGACGTTCAGCCTCAACGGCTACACCGGTCCGCGCGGCGAGGCCGAGGGCTACGTGCCGGCCGGTGTGATCAACAACGGCGAGTTCACCCAGGCCGTGGGCGGCGGCATCAGCCAGTTCGCCACCACGATGTTCAACGCGGTCTTCTTCGCCGGCCTCGAGGACGTCTACCACAAGCCGCACAGCTACTACATCAGCCGCTACCCGGCCGGCCGCGAGGCCACCGTCTACTACGACTCGATCGACCTGCAGTGGCGCAACGACAGCCCGACCGGCATCTACGTGCAGACCGAGTGGGTGGCCGGCGGCTCGATCACGGTGACCTTCTGGGGCACCGAGCGCTACGAGATCGAATCGGTCAGCAGCGACCGGTACAACGTCCGGACGCCGGTCGTGCAGGAGAAGCCCGACGACGGCAGCTGCAACCCGCAGGGCGGCGCGAACGGCTTCGACATCACCGTCACCCGCATCTTCGAGGACCCGGTCAGCGGCGCCCAGATCAGCACGGAGGACTTCCAGACCCGGTACGCGGCCGAGCCGGTGATCCGCTGCGTGCCGGTGGAGGCCCCGGCCCCGTCGGGCACCGCGCCGGGTGCCCCGGCCCAGCCGACCGGTCGCCGTCCGTCCCGGGTGGGTCGGCCCTGGCGGGCCGCCTGACCCGTTCGGGTGGGCGTGTCGACACGCCGGGCCCAGCGCTCCTGCACACTGGCCTGGTGGCGACCGTCCTGCCCTCGGGCTCCCCGGCACCGGCCGGTGACCTGACAGGGGACGGCGGGGCCTCCGGCGACGACGACCCGACCAGGGACGACGAACCCGCCGGCCCTGCGGGCACCGCCGTCCCGGTGGCCGACGACGACCCCGCCCGGGACGTCGACCCGCCCGAGCCGCACCGCGGCTGGCGCCCCGGCCAGGTCGTGGCCCGGCTGCCGACCGTGCTCCGGGTGCCGATGCAGGTGCTCGGCCGGACCCTGGCCAAGGCGTGGCAGGACCGCATCCTCGGGTTGTCGGCCGAGGCGTCGTTCTGGCAGGTGCTGTCGGTCCCGCCCCTGCTGATCGGGTTGCTGGGGTCGCTGGGCTACCTGGGCTCGTTCATCGGGCAGGAGTCGGTCACCGAGATCGAGGACCGGCTCGTGCAGCTGGCGTCGGAGGGCCTGACCGACACCGTCGTCGAGACGCTGGTGCAGCCCACCCTGACCGACATCCTGGGCTCCGGGCGGCTGGACGTGGTCAGCCTGGGCTTCCTGCTGTCGCTGTGGGCCGGGTCCTCGGCGACCGCGACGTTCATGAACACCACGGTCATCGCCTACGACCAGCGCGACGTGCGCGGCCCGATCCGCACCCGGTTGATGGCCCTGGGCCTGTTCGTGGTGGCGCTGGTGATCGCGGTGCTGTCGCTGCCCCTGCTGGTGCTGGGCCGGACGTCCCTGGTCGCGCTGCTGCCCGAGGGCATCCAGGGGACCGCGACCGTGCTGGTCAACGCCGTCTACTGGCCCCTGGTGCTGGTCATGCTGGTCCTGGCGCTGACGAGCTTCTACCACGTGACGCTGCCCCGCCGGCTGCCGTGGCTGCGGCACCTGCTGGGTGCGGCCTTCGCGGCGGCGTTCTTCCTGACCGCGGCGCTGCTGCTGCGCTCCTACGTGGCCGACGTGCTCACCACCGCGCTGCCCTACGGTGCGCTGGCCGCCCCGATCGCCGCCCTGCTGTTCTGCTTCTTCCTGGGCATGGCGATCCTGCTGGGCGCCGAGCTCAACGCCACCGTCGAGGCCCGCTGGCCGGCCGCCCAGCGCCGGCACGACCGCCGCCGTCGCCGCCGCCGCGCCGCCAAGATCGAGCTCGAGGCCCGCAAGCTCGGGCTGCGCTAGCTCACTTCTTCAGCTGGGCGTAGACCTCTTTGCAGGGCTCGCAGACCGGGCTGCCCGGCTTGGGGCTCTTGGTCACCGGGAAGACCTCGCCGCACAGGGCCTCGACCATCGTGCCCATGACGGCGCTCTCGGCGATCTGGTTCTTCTTGACGTAGTGGAAGACCTCCGGCGGCTGCGAGGTGGTGTCTTCGCGGACGTCCGGGCGTTCCAGGGTCTCGGTGCTCACGCGTCCGAGTCTATGACCCGCCCACTGGCGGCCCGGCTCTCCAGGATCCGGTCCGGGGCGGGCACCTGGTACCGGTTGACGGCGAGCTTCTTCTTCGGCGGCCGGTCGTTGGCCATGACCACGGCGACCCACGGCAGCACGGTGCCCAGGACGGCGAACACGGCCATCAGCCAGACGGTCTGGTAGAACGCCGCAGCCAGCAGCAGGCTCACCATGCGGATCAGCATGGTCACCACGTAGCGCTTCTTCCGCGCGGCGTGCTGGTCCCCGAGGCTGGGTTGCGCCTCGGTGATCAGCACCGGCTCGTTGCGGGGGGATGGCTCCCGGCTCGACGTCACCCCCGCCATGGTGCCACCGTCCGGACAGCGGGGGGCGGTCGTGGACGGAAATACCGTTTCAGCTGCTGGAGCTCGCTTTGGCGGCCGCCTTGGCCTGCTGCTTGAAGGCCCGGACCTCGGCCAGGCTGGTGGGGTCCACGACGTCGGCGACCGAGCGGCGGGCGCCGTCCGTGCCGTAGTCGCCGGCCGCCTCGCGCCAGCCGGACGGCGTCACGCCGTACTGCTTGCCCAGCAGCGCGACGAGGATCTTCGCCTTCTGCGCGCCGAACCCCGGCAGCTCGCCGACCCGGCGCAGCAGGGTCGCGCCGTCCGGGACGTCGGCCCACAGCTGCTCGGCCCGGCCGTCGTAGCGCTCCACCAGCAGCCGGCACACCGCCTGGGCGCGCTCGGCCATCGAGCCGGGGTACCGGTGGACGGCGGGCGGGCCGGTGAACGCCTCCTTCAGCGCCGCGGGGTCGGCGTCCGCGATGGCCTGGGCCGACAGCGTCTGCACCCCGAGCCGCTGGGCCAGCAGGGCCGGCCCGGCGAACGCGCGCTCCATCGGGAACTGCTGGTCCAGCAGCATCCCGAGCACGAGGGCGAGCGGGTCCCGGCCGAGCAGGTCGTCGGCGGCGGGGTCCTGGGCGATGCGGATCTGCGGCACGCCGGCAGTCTGCCGCACCTCCGTCAGGCGGTGGGCCGATCGGGCCCGCCCGGGGCCAGGGCGTGCAACGACCGGCGCACCGTGGTCAGCACGCTGCCGGCGACGAACAGGTCGTGGCCGGTGCGCTCCCGCTCGGCCCGGAGCTCCCGGGCCAGGTCGTCGACGGCGTCCTGCGCGCTGCGCGCCTGCTCGCGGTCGTCGTCGCGGTCATCGGTCCGGTCGTCGGTCCGGTCGTCGGTCCGGTCGTCGGTCCGCACCACGCCGGCCAGCGCCGCCAACGCGGTCGCGGTGGTCGGCCGCAGCCGGGGGCCGAGGGCGACGTCGTCCCACCCCGCCGCCGCCGTCTCGTGCTCGCGCAGCAGCTCGACCAGGTCCACCACGAGGAACGCGAGGCTCTCCAGGGCCCTGGCCCGTCGGTAGAGCCGGTCGGCGGCGCCGGCGTACCACCGGGCCCGACGGTTGCCCCGGCGTCCCTGGTCGGCGAGGGCGACGGCGTCCCTCATCCGGGACAGCACCGGGTCGACCGACCGCATGCGGGCCCGCCACCCTGCCTCGTCCGGCGGCGACGCCCGGCGCAGGGCGTCGACCAGGTCCTCGAGCTGGTCGGCCAGCAGGTCGCGCAACCGGTCGAGCTCCGCCTGGGCCGGGACCATCGGCAGCGGCGGGAAGGCGGCGGTGACCGCGAGCCCCACGAGTGCGCCGAGCAGGGTCAGCCCGGCGTAGCCGGCCACGTAGCCCACCGGGTCGGCGTCCCCGATGATCAGGGTGAACAGGGCCGAGGTCGGCACCCAGGTGCCCGACGTCCCGAGCGCGGACCACCCGGCCAGCGCGACGCCGGCCGCGACGACGACCGCGATGGTCACCGCGTTCGGGTAGCTGAACCCGTCCACCACCAGGGCGACGGCGGCACAGAGGCCGGTCGCCCCGACCGTCTGGGTCGCCTCCCGCACCGACCGGGCCAGGGTCGCCGACGTGGCGACCACCGCACCGAGCGGGGCGTAGTAGGGGTAGTCCCCCGCCGCACCCGGGACCAGCTGGACGAGCGCCCAGGCCAGCGAGGCGGCCACCGCCGCCTTGACCACCATGCCCCACCGGGGGTGCCTGACCCAGGCCCGCACCACCGAACCCGGCAGACCGTCCGCTGCCACCGACCCATCCTCCCGGTCGGCGGGGAGACCGGCAGCCCCGCGTCGGGCTCGGACATCATCGTGTGCCTGCAGGCCGGGGTGGCCGAGCAGGTGGGCACCGAGGAGTCGCCCCGGGAGGTGGGCACCCCGATCGCCACCGCCCGGCCCCGGTCCGTCGGCTGACCGTCGGGCACGATCGGCGGCATGCGCGCAGTCGTCAGCCGGGTCGCCAGCGCCTCGGTGACCGTCGAGGGTGCCGTCGTCGGCGAGATCGGCGCCGGGCTGCTCGCCTTGGTGGGGGTCGCCCGCACCGACGTCGAGGACGGCGCCGCCCGAGCCCGCGAGCTGGCCCGCAAGGTGCACGAGCTGCGGATCTTCCCCGGCGAGGACGGCGAGCGCTCCGCCGCCGACCTCGGCCTGCCGGTGCTGGTGGTCAGCCAGTTCACGCTGCACGGCGACACCCGCAAGGGCCGGCGTCCCTCCTGGACCGCCGCCGCGCCGGGTCCCGACGCCGAGCCCCTGGTGGACGCGGTCGTGGCCGAGCTGCGGGCCCGCGGTGCGGTCGTCGCCACCGGCGTCTTCGGGGCGTCCATGCAGGTCGCGTCGGTCAACGACGGCCCGTTCACCCTGCTGCTGGAGACCTGAGCAGGAGATCTCGGCCACACCGCGGCGGGCAACGGCGCCCGGACGGGGTATCGGAACCTGCACGTGGCCTGTGAGACGGAACGGTCAGGAACACCAGGGGCGGTCCCGTCCGTTGTGCAGGACGTACCACACGGGACGACGGATCCCGCGGAGGGGCGACCGGCGATCCCGGACCTCCTCCGGCACCGAAGACGCCCGGGTGACGGCCAGCACGACCGGCGGCCATCCGACCCCAGAGGCAAGGACGAAGACACATCGTGACGCTGACGCAGTCCTCCCCCACCGACACCCTGAGCGTGCGCGCCCCGCGCCGCACGCCCGACACCAGCGGCCTGGTGTCCACGGACCTGGTCCGCGTCTACCTCAACACCATCGGCAAGACACCGCTGCTCACCGCCGAGCAGGAGGTCGACCTCGCCAAGCGCATCGAGGCCGGGCTCTACGCCGGCCGGCTGCTGGCCGAGAAGAAGCTGACCCCGGCGGTGAAGCGCGACTACACGCTGCTGGCCGCCGACGGCAAGGCCGCCAAGCAGCACCTGCTGGAGGCCAACCTCCGCCTCGTCGTGTCGGTCGCCAAGCGCTACACCGGCCACGGCATGACGTTCCTGGACCTCATCCAGGAGGGCAACGTCGGCCTGATCCGCGCGGTCGAGAAGTTCGACTACGCCAAGGGCTTCAAGTTCTCCACCTACGCGACGTGGTGGATCCGGCAGGCGATCACCCGGGCCATGGCCGACAGCGGCCGCACGATCCGGCTGCCCGTCCACCTGGCCGAGCAGGTCAACAAGGTGGTCCGCACCCGCCGCCGGATGCACCAGGAGCTCGAGCGCGAGCCCACCGCCGAGGAGCTCGGCCTGGAGCTCGACCTCACCGAGGAGCGGGTCGTCGAGCTGCTGGAGTACAGCCGCGACCTGGTCTCCCTCGACCAGACCGTCGGCGCCGACGAGGACTCCCGCCTGGGTGACTTCATCGAGGACTCCGACGCGGCCGTCGCCGAGGACGCCGTCGCCTTCCAGATGATGAAGGGCGACGTCCGCACGGTGCTGGGCACCCTGGAGGACCGCGAGCGCGACGTGGTCATCATGCGGTTCGGCCTGGACGGCGAGCAGCCCCGCACGCTGGAGCAGATCGGCAAGCGCTTCGGCCTCTCCCGCGAGCGGGTCCGCCAGATCGAGCGCGAGACGATGAGCAAGCTGCGCGCGCCCGACCGGGCCGACGCCCTGCGCGACTACCTCGCGTGAGCCGTGCCGAGACCCCCGACCTGCCGCCCGGCGGGTCGGGGGTCTCGTCGCGTCCCGGCAGGATGACCGCCGTGGTCGATGCCGCCCGCCCCGCCTGGTTGCGCCGCACGCCGGGTGAGCACCGGTGGCCGGCCACCCTCGCGCTCGTCGCCACCATCGCGCTGCCGGTGCTGCTGCCCGACCGGCTGGCCCCCCAGCTCGGCCTGGTGCTGCCCGCGGCCCAGCTGCTCGTGCTGGCCGGGCTGGTCGTGGCCAACCCGCTGCGGATCGACCGGGAGTCCGCCGTGCTGCGGCTGCTGTCGCTGGGGCTGCTGGGCCTGATCGTGCTGTCCACCGGGTGGTCGGCGGTGCTGCTCGTCCGGGAGCTGGTCTCGGGCCGGGACGTCGCCGCGACCACCCTGCTGGCCGCCGGTGCCGGCATCTGGCTGACCACGGTGCTGACCTTCGCGCTGGTCTTCTGGGAGCTGGACCGGGGCGGGCCGGCCGCCCGGGCCGCCGGCACCCACGAGCACCCCGACCTGGTGTTCGCCCAGATGCAGACCCCGGGGCTGGCCCCCGCCGACTGGGAACCCCGGTTCGGCGACTACCTCTACCTGGCCTTCACCAACGCCACCGCGTTCAGCCCGACCGACGTCCTGCCCCTGACCCACAAGGCCAAGGCGGCGATGGCCGCGGAGTCGACGATCACGCTGGTCGTCGTGCTGCTCGTGCTGGCCCGGGCGGTCAACGTGCTGGGCTGACGCCCCTCAGGTGGAGAACATCCGGCGCGGACCGGGGTCCACCCGGGCGGTCGGCGGCCCCACCCGCACCGCGGCGCCGGCCACCACCAGGGACCGGCCGCCGTGCCACGGGTCGGCCGGGCCGACGATGACCGGCTCCAGCGACAGCGCCAGCACCTCGGGCAGGTCGTCGGCCAGCCGGGCGACCCGCAGCAGCAGGTCCTCCAGCGCGGCGACGTCGACCGGCTCGCTGCCGCGGTAGCCGTCCAGCAGCGGCCAGGCGCGGGGTTCGCGGACCATCTCGCGGGCGTCGGTGTCGGTGAGCGGCAGCGTGCGGAACGCCCGGTCGCCGAGCAGGTCGGTGGCCACGCCGCCGACGCCGAAGCTCACCAGCGCGCCGAACGAGGGGTCGTCGACGACCTCCACCACCGTGGTCACCCCGGGGGCGGCCATCTCCTGCACGATCACCGGGTCGTCGGAGGGGATCGCCTCGAACCCGGCCCGCACCGCGGCGGCGTCCCGCAGGTCCAGCCGGGTGCCGCCGAGGTCGGCGCGGTGCCGCAGCCACGGCGCCGTCGACTTGAGCACGACCGGGTAGCCGACCTCCTCGGCCGCGGCCACCGCCGCCTCGGCGTCGTCGGCCCGGCGGGTGCGCAGCAGCGGCACCCCGTAGGCGCCGAGCAGTGCGATGACCTCGTCGTCGGTGAGCTCCCGGCCCCCGCCCTCGGCCAGCGCGCCCAGGACGACGTCCTTCGCCGCGGCCTCGTCGACGCCGGTCAGCTCCGGGACCTCGCCGGCCGGACGGCGGCGCCAGTCGGCGTACTCCGACACCCGGGCCAGCGCGATGACCGCCCGCTCCGGGGTGGAGAACGACGGCACCGACCCGCGGGCGGGCATCCCGTCCTCGCCGCGGACCACCAGCTCGTCGGGGATGCCGTCGGCGGACAGGAAGTTGGCCACCACCGGCTTCTCCGCCCGGGCCGAGATCTCCCGGAGCACCCGGCCGTAGGGCGCGGTGTCGTGCACCAGGGCCGGGAGGTAGACCGCGACGACGGCGTCCACGCCCTCGTCGTCCAGCGCGGCCTGCAGCGCGGCCCGGAGCTCCTCCGGCGGCGCGGCGGTGCCGATGTCGACCGGTCGCTCGTGGGCCAGGGACAGCCCCTGCTCCAGGACGGCGTCGGCCACCAGCACGCCGACGGCGGTCGAGTTGCCGACGATCGCCACCCGGCCACCGGCCGGCAGCGGCTGGTGGGCCAGCAGGGTGCCCACGTCGAACAGCTCGGCCAGCGTCTGCACCCGGATCACCCCGGCGGAGGCGAACAGCGCGGCGACCGACTGCTCGGTCACCGCGACGCTGGTGCCGGCCAGCCCGGCGGTCATGCCCACGTGCCGGCCGCTCTTCACCGCGACGACGGGCTTGGTGCGGCCGACCCGGCGGGCCAGCCGGGCGAACTTGCGCGGGTTGCCGAAGCTCTCCAGGTGCAGCAGCACGACCTCGGTGGCCGGGTCGGTCGCCCAGTACTGCAGCATGTCGTTGCCGCTGACGTCGGCCCGGTTGCCGGCCGAGACGAAGCTCGACAGGCCGATGCCGCGGTTGCTGGCCCGCTCGAGCAGCATGACGCCGAGCGCGCCGGACTGGGCGAAGAAGCCCATCCGGCCGCGGCCGGGCACCCGGGGCGCCAGGCTGGCGTTGAGCCCGACCGCGGGGTCGGTGTTGACCAACCCCAGGCAGTTGGGGCCGACGACGCGCATGCCCGAGGCCCGGGCGGAGGCGACCAGCGCCCGCTCGGCGGCGCGGCCCTCGGGGCCGGTCTCGCCGAACCCGCCGGAGATGACGACCAGGCCCTTGACCCGCTTGCGCCGGCAGGCCTCGACCACCCCGGGCACCTCGGCGGCCGGGACGGTGAGGACGGCCAGGTCGACGTCGTCCGGGATGTCCTCGATGGAGGCGTGCGCGGGCACCCCGGCCACGTGCCGGACGGCGGGGTTGACCGGGTAGATCGGCCCGGCGAAGCCCTGGTCGAGCAGGTGCCGGAGCACCGCGTGGCCGATCTTGCCGCGGTCGTTGCTCGCGCCCACCACGGCGACCGAGCCCGGGGTGAGCAGCCGGCCGATCGACCGGGACTCGCTGCGCTGCTCGCGCTCGTAGGTCACCGCCAGCGCCTGCTCGGTGGGCGCGATCGGGAAGGTGAGGTGGACGACGCCGTCCTCGTAGGAGCGCCGCGCCTCGTAGCCGGCGTCCAGGAACACCCGGACCATGCCGGAGTTCTGGCTGAGCACCTCGGCGACGAACCGGGTGATGCCCCGCTCGCGGGCGGCGGCGGCCAGGTGCTCCAGCAGCACCGAGCCCAACCCGCGGCGCTGGTGGGCGTCCTCGATGAGGAAGGCGACCTCGGCGTCGTCGGTGCCCGGGTAGCGGTCGTAGCGACCGACACCGACGAGCTCCTCGCCCAGCAGCACGACGAAGGCCACCCGGTGGTCGTGGTCGACGTGGGTGAACCGGTAGAGGTCCTTGTCGCTGAGCCGCTTCATCGGCCCGAAGAACCGGTAGTACCGGGTCTGGTCGGAGCTGCGCTCCATCAGCCCGACGATGCCGTCGGCGTCCTCCGGGGTGATCGGGCGCAGGTGCACGGTGCCGCCGTCGGCGGCCACCACGTCGGCCTCCCACCCGGGCGGCGGCACCGAGTGCGCCGGCACCGTCGGGTCGTCGGTCGGGGGGCTAGTCACGGGGGTCGTCCGGGTCCAGGCCGAACAGCGGGTAGGCGGCGTTGCGGGTGCGGGTGACCGCCCGGTCGACCCGGTTCTCGGTGAACGGGTCCCAGTGCTGGAACCCGGTCCACCCGCCCTCGGTCATCGAGCCCGGCGGTTCGATCCGCAGGCCCTTGGACAGCACGTCCTGCGCCCAGGAGTCGGGGATGGCCGTGCCGGGGGGCACCGGGGTGCCGGCGGCCTCGGCGATCAGGTGGGTCCAGGCCCGCGGCACGCAGCGGACCAGGCCGTAACCACCGCCGCCGAGGGTCAGCCAGCGGCCCTCGCTGACCTCGTGGGCCAGCTCGTGCATGGCCTTGTAGGCCGCGCGCTGGCCGTCGACGGTGAGCCCGAGGTCGGCCATCGGGTCCTCGTGGTGGGTGTCGCAGCCGCACTGGGTGACCAGGATCTGCGGGGCGAAGGCCCGCACGACACCGGGGACGACGGCATGGAAGGCCCGAAGCCAGCCCGAGTCGTCGGTGCCGTTGGGCAGCGCCAGGTTGACCGCGGACCCCGGTGCCTTCACCGGGTCCCCGGTCTCCTCGGGGTAGCCGGTGCCCGGGAACAGGGTGAGCGGGGTCTGGTGGATGCTCACCGTCAGCACCCGGGGATCGCTCCAGAACGCGGCCTGGACGCCGTCCCCGTGGTGGACGTCGAGGTCGACGTAGGCGATCCGCTCGTAGCCCTGGCCGAGCAGCCAGGCGATGGCGATCGCGGCGTCGTTGAACACGCAGAACCCGCTGGCCGCGTCCCGCATCGCGTGGTGCATGCCGCCGGCGATGTTCACCGCGTGCTGCGCCTTGCCCTCGTGGATCAGCCGGGCGGCGGTCACCGACCCGCCGGCGATCAGCGCCGAGGACTCGTAGATGCCGTCGAAGACCGGGTTGTCGGTGGTGCCCAACCCGTGCCCGACGCCGGTGGGGTCCGAGGGGGCGCGGCGGACGGCGGCCAGGTAGCCGGGGTCGTGGACCAGGGTCAGCAGGTCCTCCCCCGCCGTCTCCGGCCGGACGACCTGGACCCGGTTGCCCGACAGCACCCCGAGGGTGTCGGCCAGCCGCATGGTCAGGTCCAGCCGCACCGGGTGCATCGGGTGGTCCCCGCCCCAGGTGTAGCCCAGGTAGGCGTCGTCCCAGACGACGCTGACCGCGTCGCTCATCGTGTGGTGCCCGGAGCCGGCCTCATCGCCTGTTCACCCGCGGGACGCTACCGCCCGGCCGGGCTCGTCGCGCCCCCTCGGGGTGGCGGAGCACCCGTACGCTGGGCGGAGACGCCTGCGCGAGGAGCCTGCTGTGAACGACCTCATCGACACCACCGAGATGTACCTGCGGACGATCTTCGAGCTGGAGGAGGAGGGCATCACGCCCCTCCGCGCCCGGATCGCCGAGCGGCTGCACCAGAGCGGCCCCACCGTGAGCCAGACCGTCGCCCGGATGGAGCGCGACGGACTGCTCAGCGTCGAGGGCGACCGCCACCTGGCCCTGTCCGACGAGGGCCGCGCGCTGGCCACCGCCGTGATGCGCAAGCACCGGCTGGCCGAGTGCCTGCTCGTCGACGTCATCGGCCTGGACTACGCCGACGTGCACGAGGAGGCCTGCCGCTGGGAGCACGTGATGAGCGAGGCCGTCGAGCGCAAGCTGCTGACCCTGCTCGGCAACCCGCAGGTCTCCCCCTTCGGCAACCCCATCCCCGGCCTGGCCGCCCTCGGCGCGACCACCACCGACCAGCAGGACACCCTCACCCTGCTGTCCACCTCGGCCACCCCCGAGGGTGCCCCCGTGGTGATCCGCCGGATCAGCGAGCAGCTGCAGGAGGACACCCGGCTGCTCCGTTCGCTGGCCGACCAGGGCGTCCGGCCGGGCATGACCGTGCGGGCCTCGCTGGCCAACGGCGCGGTCAGCGTGGACGGCACGGTCCTCGCGCCCGGCGTGGCCCAGCACGTGTTCGTCTCCCCGGCCGAGGAGGTCGAGCCGGTCCCCGCCGGCTGATTCCTTCGCACGGCTCACGATCTCGCGGCTAGGCTGGCCGCCGTGCCCGAGTCCCCGCAGGTGCCCACCCCGTTCGCCCGCCCGGCCGACGTCATGGCCGTCCCCCGCCTCGGCGGCCTGGCGCTGTCCCCCGACGGTCGCCGGCTGGTCACCTCGGTGGCCACCCTGGCGCCCGACAAGAAGACCTGGCGGACGGCCCTGTGGGAGATCGACCCCGCGGGCACGGCGGCGGCCCGGCAGCTGACCCGCAGCGCCCCGGGTGAGTCCGCCCCGGTCTTCGCCCCGGACGGGACGCTGCTGTTCACCTCGGCCCGGCCGGACCCCGACGCCGGCAAGGACGCCGGCGAGCCCAAGCCCGCACTGTGGGCGCTGCCCGCGGCCGGCGGCGAGGCCCGGCTGGTCCTGGCCCGGCGCAACGGCATCGGCGGGGTCACCGTCGCCGCCGACAGCGGGGACGTCGTGGTCGTCGCCTCGACCACCCCCGGCGCCGCCGACGACGAGGCCGACGCCGCCCGCCGGGACGCCCGCAAGGACGCCGGGGTGACCGCGATCCTGCACGAGAGCTACCCGGTGCGGTTCTGGGACCACGACCTCGGTCCCGCCGTGCCGCACGCCTTCTGGGTGGGCCGGCTGCCGGCCGAGGGCACGCAGCCGGAGTGGCGCGACCTGACCCCGGACGCCCTGCCGCCCAACGGCGCCGGGTCCGACGTAGCGCTGTCGCCGGACGGCCGCTGGCTGGCCCGGGCCGAGGAGGTCCCCGCCGAGCGGGCCTCCCGCCGCAGCCGGCTGGTGCTGACCGACACCGCGAGCGGTGAGACCCGGGTGCTGGTCGACGACCCGGCCGCCGACGTCGGGTCGCCCGCCTGGTCGCCGGACTCGACGCGGCTGGTGTGCACCCGGGAGTCCGAGACCACCCAGGCCGAGCCGCCGGACTACACGGCCCTCGTGGTGGACATCGCCTCGGGCGAGGTCACCGACCTGACCGCCGGCTTCGACCGCTGGCCGTCGGCCCCGCAGTTCGACGCCGCCGGCGAGTCCGTCTACTTCCTGGCCGACGACGACGGCCGGCACGCCGTGTTCCGGGTGCAGCCGGGCCAGGCACCGGTGCGGATGACCCGGGACGGCGCCTACTCCGACCTGCAGGTGGCTCGCGACGGCTCCGCGCTCTACGCGCTGCGCTCGGCGTTCGACCACCCGGCGGCCCCCGTGCGGCTGGACCCGGTGGCCACCGACCAGCAGCCCGAGCCGCTGCCCAACCCGGGCACGATCGCCGAGCTGCCGGGCACGCTGCGCGAGCTGCGCGCCACGGCGGCCGACGGCGTGCAGGTGCAGTCCTGGCTGGTGCTGCCCGAGGGCGCCTCCGCGGACTCCCCCGCCCCGCTGCTGCTGTGGATCCACGGCGGCCCCCTGATGAGCTGGAACTCCTGGTCCTGGCGCTGGCTGCCCTGGGTGATGGCCGCGCAGGGCTATGCGGTGCTGCTGCCCAACCCGGCGCTGTCCCAGGGCTTCGGCCAGGACTTCGTCCGCCGCGGCTGGGGCAGCTGGGGCGGGGCGCCCTACACCGACCTGATGGCCGCCACCGACGCCGCGGTCGAGCTGCCCGAGATCGACGGGAGCCGGACGGCGGCCATGGGTGGCTCCTTCGGCGGCTACATGGCCAACTGGGTAGCCACCCAGACCGACCGGTTCGACGCGATCGTCACGCACGCCAGCCTGTGGCACCTCGACGGGTTCATCGGCGCCACGGACGCGGCGTTCTACTGGGAGAAGGAGTTCGGCGACCCGCTGACCTCGCCGGAGCGCTACGAGCAGAACTCGCCGCACCGGTACGCCGACGCCATCACCACGCCGGTGCTGGTCATCCACGGCGACAAGGACTACCGGGTGCCGATCGGCGAGGGCCTGCGGCTCTGGTACGACCTGCAGAAGCGCGGCGTCCCGTCGAAGTTCCTGTACTTCCCGGACGAGAACCACTGGGTGCTGACGCCGGGCAACGCGACGGTCTGGTACGAGACGGTGCTCGCCTTCCTCGCCGAGCACGTGCAGGGCCGGGACTGGTCACGCCCCGAGCTGCTCTGAGCGGGCACCCGGGTCGCCGGCCCGGGTCAGCAGGTCGCGGACGGCCGCGGGCGGCAGGCCCGCGGCCAGCCCCTGGTCCAGGAGGCGGGCCAGCGCGTAGGTGGGCTGGCTGTCCAGCGCGCGGTCCAGCGCGATGCCGGCGGTCGTGCCGTCCCCGCGCGCCCAGGCGGTGGCGGCCAGCAGCGTGGCCGGGGCGGCGTCCAGCGGTGGCGGCAGCCGCCGGACCAGCTCGGTCCACAGCGCCTCCGCGGCCGGCCCGGTCGGGCCGGTGCCCAGGCCCATCGCCTGGTCGCGGACCTCGAGGTCGGTGAGCGCCCAGCCCAGCCGGGCGACGTCCTCGTCGGTGAGCGGCCGGGGCGCCCGGCTCCCCGCGTCCGCGACGGCGTCGCGCACCAGCCGCCACGACCGGTCGGCCAGCGCCTCCCAGCCGTGCCGGTGCAGTGCGTCGGCCTGCACCGCGCCCACCACGGCGCAGGCCCGGCCCACGGCGACCGCCGCCGGGCCGGCGACCGGGGCGAGCCGGGCCACCAGCTCGGCGCGGTCGGCGGCCACGACCTGGCCGCGCACCACCGCGGCCGCGGCCAGCTCCGTCGTCCCGCCGGGCAGCAGCTGACCGGCACCGGGGTCGCAGCAGGGCTCCGCGCAGTCGTAGTCCCAGCACCGGCCGGCCCGCACCAGGGACGCCGCGAGCAGCGGCACCCCGGCCGCGGCGAGGGCTCCGGCCACCGCGCTCACCACAGGGCGGCCGGGGAGGTCGAGCCCGGCGGTGCGGAGCAGCCGCAGGCCCACCGGGTCCAGGTCGTGCAGGCGCCGGTCGAGCAGGTCCCCGGGGTCGTGGTCGCCGTCCTGCACGTCGGGTGCCTCGGTGACCACCAGGGCGACGACGGCGGCCGGCGGCTCGTGCCCCAGGCGGGCGACCGCCGCCGCGGCCAGCGCCGGGGCGTCGGCGGGGTCGGGCAGGTCGACCCGCAGGGTCACGCCGACCCGGGCTGCGGGGCTGCCGGTGAGGGCGACCAGGACCAGGGACTCCGAGGGCACGAAGCCCAGCAGCTGCGGGAGCGCCGCAGCCAGGTCGGGACCGGTGCCGAGCCGGACGGCGGGGATCTCGTCGAGGGGCATGCACCCACCCTGGCGGCCGTCCCGGCCTCCCGGCGGGGGCCGGCACGACCTGTGGACCGGGGTGCCCGGTGTGGACGGCGGCGGGCAGCGCGCCGGCCGACCTGCTAGTCCAGCGCGTCGGCCTGGTGGTCGAAGGCCTCCTGCAGGAGGTCGCCGAACGCGACCGGGTCGACCGTGCCGCCGAGGCTGGTGCTGACCAGGGTGAGCAACCGGTCGCCGTCCACGGCCACGCCGATCAGCGCGGGCACCGAGATCTGGGCGCCGTCGGGGCCGGTCACCGTGGTCGTGTAGGCCAGCCCGGCCGAGCCGTCGCCGAGGTCGGGGACGTCCAGCACGGAGAAGGTGAGGGTCGCCGTCCCGATCTGGGGCGAGCTGATGGTGGCCTGCGGGCAGGTGCCGGCCGACGCGGTGAGGTCGGCGACCGGGTCGCCCGGCGTCCCCACGGTCAGCAGCTGCGCAACCACGGTCGTGCCGGTGGTCGCCGACTGCGCGGCGAAGTCCTCCAGGTCGTCGACCGAGGGCTGGCTCTGCTGGATCGCCTGGGCGCACGACTCGGGGGTGATCGTGGCGCCGTCCAGGTCGGCCCCGACCGCGGCCCCGGCGCGCACGTCGGCCTCGCTCACCGGTACGACCTGGGCGCCGGGCCCGAACGCGTCCTCCGGGAGGAGGCCGGCGGCCAGCCCGTCGGGGTCGTCGGTCCCGTCCGGGGTGGCGGTGGACTCCGGGGCGGTGGTCGGCGAGGGCGTCGCCGTCCCCTCGACCGTGGAGGTGCAGCCGGCCAGCAGAAGCGAGGCGGCGGCCAGGGCGAGGGGCAGGCGACGCGGGAGGCTCACACCCGCCATCCGACCACGGGCCCCGCCCGGTGGCTCAGCCGAGGGTGTCGGCGGCGTGCTGCTGCGCGCCGGCCAGCAGGGCCTCGAAGGCTGCCTGGTCCGGGACGGTGGTGCCCACCGCGCCGGTGGCCAGGGCCAGCAGTCGGTCGCCGTCGGAGACCAGGCCGAGCAGGGCGGAGCCGCCGCTGACCGGGCCGCCGGACAGCGTCACCGAGACCGGGACGACGACCGCGTCGTCGCCGAGGTCGGGCCGGGTCACGGCGCCGAAGGTGACCACGGCCTGGCCCCGGTCGGTAGCCAGGGTCGCGGTCGGGCAGGCGGCCACGGCGTCGGCGAGCGTGCCGACGGCGGTCTGCGCGGGCCCGCCGGTGCTGAGCAGCTCGGCGGTGCCGCCGAAGCCGACCTGGGCGTACTGCCCGGCGGCGTCGTCGACGTCGGCCGGGTCGCCGAGCGCGGCGCGGGCGGCGTCCAGCGCGTCGGTGCACGTCGACGGGGTGATCGTCACCTGGCCGGGGTCGTGGCCGGCCGCGGCGCCCAGCGCACCGGCCAGGTCGTCGGCGGTGACCCCGGTGACCGTGCTGCCGGGGGCGAACTGCTCGGCCGGCAGCAGACCGTCGGCCAGCGCCGGGGCGTCCTGCGTGGCCGCGGCGGGGGCGACCGGGGGCGCGGCGTCGCTGGTGGCCGCGCCGCAGCCGGCGAGGAGGAGGGAGGCGGAGGCGGCGGCGAGCAGGAGCGGGGTGCGGCGCATCACCCCACGGTAGGCGCTCGCACGGACCTGTCACCCCCGCTGGATACAGTCCGAGCCATGGGACGGTCGCTGCGCATCGCACTGCTGTCCTACCGCTCCAAGCCGCACAGCGGCGGGCAGGGCGTCTACGTGCGGGCGCTGTCCCGCGAGCTGCGCGAGCTCGGCCACCGGGTCGAGGTGGTGAGCGGCCAGCCCTACCCCGAGCTGGACGACGGCGTCCCGCTCACCCGCCTGCCGAGCCTGGACCTGTACCGCGAGCCCGACCCGTTCCGCCGCCCGCACCTGCGTGAGTTCCGCGACTGGGTCGACGTCGCCGAGTACGCAGCCATGTGCACCGCCGCCTTCCCCGAGCCGCTGACCTTCTCGCTCCGGGCAGCGCGGTGGCTGCGCGGGAACCGGTTCGACATCGTCCACGACAACCAGTCCCTGGGATGGGGCCTGCTGCGCACCGGGTTGCCGACGGTGGCGACCATCCACCACCCCGTCGCGATCGACCGCGACCTCGAGCTGGCCGCCGCCTCGTTCCGCCGGTCCCTCACGCTGCGCCGCTGGTACGCGTTCACCGGCATGCAGGCCAAGGTCGCCCGCCGGCTGCCGGCGATCACCACCGTCTCCACCAGCTCGCAGCGCGACATCGAGCGGCTGATGGGGGTGCCCGCGGCGCGGGTCGAGGTCATCCCGGTGGGCATCGACCCCGACGACTTCACCCCGCCGACCGCCCCGCGGGACGCCGACCACGTCGTCGTCACCACGTCGGCCGACGTCCCGCTCAAGGGGCTGGTTCCCCTGCTCGAGGCGGTCGCCAAGCTGCGCACCGAGCGCGAGGTGCGGCTGACCGTCGTCGGGTCCGCCAAGGCCGGCGGACTGGCCGCGACCGCGGTGGAGCGGCTGTCGCTGCACGGCGCGGTGACGTTCACCGGCCCGCTCCCGCAGGCCGACCTCGTCGCGCTGCTGCAGCGCGCGACGGTCGCCGTCGTCCCCTCCCTGTACGAGGGGTTCTCGCTGCCGGCGGTCGAGGCCATGGCCTGCGCGACGCCGCTGGTCACCACCGACGCCGGCGCGCTGCCCGAGGTCGTCGGCTCGCACGCCGCGGTGCAGGTGCCCGCCGGGGACGTCGACCGGCTGGCCGGGGCGCTGGCCCTGGTGCTCGACCACCGGGGTCTGCAGGAGCAGCTCGGCCGGGCGGGCCGCACCCGGGTGCTGGAGAACTTCACCTGGCGGTCGACCGCCGTCCGGACCGCCGACTGGTACGAGCAGGTGCTGGCACGGTGCTGACGATCGACTACGACCAGCTCGACGTCCGGGCCGGGCACAAGGTGCTGGACCTGGGGTGCGGCGAGGGCCGGCACGCCTTCGAGGCCTACCGGCGGGGGGCGGACGTGGTCGCCCTCGACTGGGGCACCGACGAGGTGACGACGACGCAGCACTGGCTGGGTGCGATCGGGGCCGCCGGCGAGGCACCGGTCGGGGCGTCCGCGACCGCGGTGCGCGGCGACCTGCTGCACCTGCCGGTGCCGACGGCGTCGGTGGACCGGGTGATCGCCTCCGAGGTGCTCGAGCACATCCCGGACGACGCGACCGCGTTCGCCGAGATCGCCCGCGTCCTCCGGCCCGGCGGGCGGGTCGCGGTGACCGTGCCGCGCTTCGGGCCGGAGGCGGTGTGCTGGGCGCTGTCGGACAGCTACCACGCCAACGAGGGCGGTCACATCCGGATCTACCGGCAGACCGAGGTCCGGGCGAAGCTGGCCGCCGCCGGCCTGGTGCCCGGGGCCAGCCACCACGCGCACGCGCTGCACGCGCCGTACTGGTGGCTCAAGTGCGCGGTCGGCGTGGACCGCTCCCCCGCCGTGGTGCGGGCCTACCACCGGCTGCTCGTGTGGGACCTCACGGAGCGCCCGTGGGTGACCCGGGCGGCCGAGCGCGTGCTGGACCCGGTGATCGGCAAGAGCCTGGTGGTCTACGCGACCAAGCCCTGGTCGTGAGCCTGCTGCCGGAGGTCCCCGGGGTGCTCGGCGGGGCGGAGGTGGCCGCGACCGTGGCCGCGATCGCCGCCGAGCAGGGGTCCGACGGGATGCTGCCGTGGTGGCGGGGCGGTCAGCTGGACGCCTGGGACTCCGTCGAGGCGGCGATGGCGCTGACCGCGGGCGGGCGGCCGGACGCCGGGGCCGCCGCGCTGGACTGGTTGTGCGCCCGGCAGCTGCCCTCGGGTGGGTTCCCCTCGCAGTGGCGGTCCGGCGCGGTGACCGAGCCCGGGGTCGAGAGCAACCACGCCGGCTACCTGGCGGTCGGGGCGCTGCACCACGCGCTGGTCACCGGCACCTCGGGCGGCCGCTGGTGGGCAGCGGTGTCCCGGGCGCTGGACCTGGTCTGCGCCATGCAGCTGGGCACCGGCGCGATCGGGTGGGCGCTGCGCCCGGACGGGACGGCGGACGACGTCGCGCTGGTCACCGGCTCGTCGTCGCTGCTGCAGGCGCTGCGCTGCGGGGTGGGGCTGGCCGCGCTGGTCGGCGAGGAACGGCCGCGCTGGACGGCGGCGGTGGACGCCCTGCAGCAGGCGCTGTCCGCTCGCCCGGAGGCGTTCGCCGACCGGTCCCGGTTCTCGATGGACTGGTACTACCCGGTGCTGGGCGGGGCGCTGACCGGCGCTGCGGCCCTGGACCGGTTGGCGTCGTCGTGGGACGCCTTCGTCGTCCCCGGGCTGGGCGCGCGGTGCGTCGCCGACCGGCCGTGGGTGACCGGGGCGGAGACCTGCGAGCTGTCGATGGCGCTGGCCGCGGCCGGGCAGACCGACGCGGCCACCGAGCAGCTGGCCGCGATGCAGCACCTGCGGGCCGAGGACGGCGGGTACTGGACCGGCTACGTGTTCGCCGACGACGCGATCTGGCCGGTCGAGCGCACCACGTGGACGGCGGCCGCGGTGGTGCTGGCCGCCGACGCGCTGTGTGGTGCGACCCCGGGAGCGCTGCTGTTCACCGACCCCGCCGGGCTCGTGACCGAGCGGTGAGGGCCGCGCTGTCCTGGTTGCTCCGGGACCGCACCTCGACCGGGGACCGCTGGGTGGTGGCGCAGTGGCCGAACACGTCGGCCTGGACGTTCGTGCTGCTCACGGCCCTGGGGTGGGTGGTGCCGGGCGACCCGGTCTGGCTGTACGCCGGCACCCGGGCGGCGCTGGCCTGGTGGGCCGTCGACGAGGTGGTCCGCGGGGTCAACCCGTTCCGCCGGCTGCTGGGCGCCGTCGTCCTGGTGGTGGCCGCCGTCGGGGTCGCGCAGCGGCTCTGAGGGTTCTCAGGCGGAATCGAGGACGGCGGCCACCGCCTCGACCTCGACCAGCTGGTCGTCGTAGCCGAGGACGGTGACGCCGAGCAGCGTGCTGGGGACCTCGTGCTCGCCGAAGGCGTCCCGGACCACCTCCCAGGCGGTCACCAGGTCGCTCTGCCGGGTGGTGGCGACCAGGACGCGGGTGCTGACGACGTCGGTGAGGCCGGCCCCGGCAGCGCGGAGGGCGACCTCCAGGTTGGCCACGCACCGGGCCGCCTGGGCAGCGACGTCGCCCGGTGCGACGGTGGCTCCGGTGTCGTCCAGCGGACACGCCCCGGCCGGGAACACCAGGCGCGCGCCGGGCGCCACGGTGGCGGCGTAGGCGTACTCGGCGACGTCGGACAGCCCGGTCGACCGGACGAGGTGCACGGCAGGGTCCACGGGCCGATCCTGCCCCGTCGGTCCGCCCGGGTTTGTCGACGTGGCCGATCCGGGCACCCCGCGGGAGGTCCAGAGCGAGGCCGCCCCGCGCCGTCCCTGCGAGGTCGTCCGTGCCGCCCCTCCCCTCCATCGCCGATCGTCCCGTCGCCGAGCTCGGCGGACCGGGCAGTGTCCTGTCGCGCCAGCGGGCCGACCACGTCGAGCTCGACCGGCTGCTGCACGAGCTGTCCGGCACCACCGGCGCCGAGCAGCGTCGGGTCCTGCGCCGCATCGACCGTCTCGTGTTCAGCCATGCGTTCGCCGAGGAGACGGTGCTCTGGCCGGTCCTCCGGCGGGTGCTGCCCGACGGCGAGGACCTGACCACGCAGGTGGAGCGGGAGCACCAGGAGGTCAACGACCTGGTCAGCTCGCTGGAGGAGATGTCCGACGACGACCCGGCCCGGGCGGCGCTGCTCGACCGGCTGACCACCGTGCTGCGCGAGGACGTGCGGGACGAGGAGGACGAGCTGTTCCCCCGCCTGCGCGAGCGGCTGGACGACGCGGCCCTCCGCCGACTCGGCCTGGCGTGGGCGGTGGTCAGCCGCGTGTCGCCCACCCGACCGCACCCGACGGTGGCCCGACGACCGCCCGGCAACGCCCTCTCGGGTCTGCCGCTGTCCGTCCTCGACCGGAGCAGGGACCACTTGGACGCCCTCGCCGACGCCCTCGCCGACGCCCGGGCCGGTCAGCGCCCGGGGCTGGTCGCCCGGACGCTGTCGGCGGCGCTGGCCCGGGCCGCGGGGTGGATCGAGCGGACGCCGCCCGCCCGGCACGGGGACACCCCCGCCACGCACCGCTGACCTCCGCACGGGCCGCCTGTGGTCAGGCGTGGTCGATGCAGGTGCGTGCGGCGGGACGGGCCTGCAGGCGGGCCTCCCCGATCGGCGCGCCGCAGACCTCGCAGCGGCCGTAGCTGCCGTCGGCGACCCGGGACACCGCTGCGTCGAGCTCGGCGAGGCGGGTGCGGGCCTGGTCCAGGACCGCGCCGAGCTGCGCGCGCTCGAAGCCGATCGTCTGCCCCTCCGGGTCGTGCTCGTCGTCGGCGTTGGAACCCCGGGAGGCCTCGACGACGGCCTCGTAGTCCGCGGTGAGCGCCGCGATCTGGGCTCTGGTCTCCGTGCGGGCGTGGCACAGCAGCTCCTCGGGCGTGGTCACCCGCTCATCCTGCCCACCACCTCCGACATTCGCACCAGACCTTGTGGACGAGGCGCTGAGCTGCGGATTCACCTTGCCAGTCCGCTCAGGTGCCGCTAGACTTCGAACACACATTCGAACGGCGCGAGGCGGTGACAGCGGTGCAGCAGCAGGCGGTCGAGACCCGGATGGGGCTGTCGGTGGGCATCGCCCAGGTCGAGGTCTTCGCATCGGCCGCCGCCCGCGCAGCGGTGCTGGAGGCCGAGCAGGCGACCCGCATCGCCGCCGGCCTCGCGCCCGCAGGCGCCACCCTGCGACCGACCCGACTGTCCGAGCTGCTGGTCACCCCCGACACCGGCCGGGCAAGAGTGCACGCGGTGCTGCGTGACGTCGCCGACGCCCAAGCCCAGCTGCACGCCCTGCAGGCCGCGGCCATCGCCCGCCTGGCCGAGCTGCAGCCGGCGCAGGAACCGCTGCCCGGCGCCCGCCGCGATGATCCGGCAGATCGCGACCGTCCCGATGACTGGGTGGCCGACGAGGTCGCCGTCGTGCTGGGGATCAGCGTCGGGTCCGCCTCCTCGCTGGTCGCCAAGCAACGAGCACTGGTCGAGCAGCTCCCCCAGGTGTGGGCCGCCGCGGCCGACGGGGTGATCGACGTACGCCGCTGCCAGGTGCTCGTGGACACGCTGGCCGACCGCAAGCAGTCCGCCGGCGGCGGCCTGGCCGACGACCTGGTGGACACCATTGCCGCTCAAGGCCTCGGCTGGATCGCCGAGGGCATCGGTCCGACCCCGTTGGCCGACCGGATCGGCGGCGCGGTGATCGCCGCGGACCCGGCCGAGGCGGCCAGGCGGGCCGAGCGCCGCAAGCGCAGGCAGAACGTCACCACCATCGGGCAGGGCGACGGCCTGGCCTCCCTGCGGACCGACCTGGCCGACGCCGCCGACGTCGCCCAGGAGATCGAGGTCATCGACGCCCTGGCCGCCACCATGCGCAAGGGCGGGGACGAGCGCGCCATGGGCCAACTGCGGGTCGCCGCCCACCACCAGCTGGTGACCCGCCCCTGGGAGCCCCTGCCCGCCGAGGTCGCCGCCGCCCGCTGGCACCTGACCCTACGAGCCGACCTCGACGACCTCGGCCCGCTGACCAACCCGCCCACAGACCAACCCCCGACAGACGCCGACGACGTGGACGAGGCGACTGACGCCGACGGCGTGGACGACGCGATCGACACCGACCGGCCCGACACGACCCTGGACGGAGCAGCTGCCGGCTCTGGTGTGGGTGCGATCGGTGGGCTGCCGGTGTCCCCGGTCGCGGTGGCCGAGCTGCTGGCCCGCTACGACGCGCTCCTGGCAGTCGGTGCCCGTGGCCGGGTCCAGGGCGGGGACGTGTGGTTCGAGATCCTCGACGCCACCGGCCGACTCCGGGCGATCACCTCACCGGCCGAAGCCCGCGCCGCCCTCCGCCGCGGCACCGGTCTCGGACCACCACCCCGGATCGCCGACTACGAACCGAACGCAGCACAGACCCGGTTCGTGAAAGCGCGGGACCGGCACTGCCGGTTCCCCGGCTGCAGCAGACCCGCCGAGTACGTCGACCTCGACCACGCGATTACCTATGACCACGACGACCCGGCCGCCGGCGGACCGACATGCGTCACGAACCTCGTGTGCTTGTGCCGACGGCATCACCGGCTCAAAACCCATGCACCGGGCTGGACCTTCGCCATGGACCCCGACGGCACCCTGCACGTCACCCCACCCGGCGGACGCACACGCACCACACGACCCGCGGGCATCGCCCAGGTCGACATGTCGACACCCACCAGTCTCGATGTCCTCACCGACCTCCTCGGACCCACCCCGAAGCGGTTCCGCAGCCCAACGCCCGAGCAGCGGGCTGCCAGACGAGCCGCCACCGCCGACCGCGCCCGCCTGGCCGCCGAGATCGAGTCCGAACTCGACGCAGCCCTCGCACGCCGGACCGGCGCGCAGACCGACGACCAGACCGCAGCCGGTGCCGCTGACCAGACCGGAGCAGGGACGTCAGCAGCGGGCGACGACCCCGAGGACGACCCACCGCCCTTCTGACCGCAGGGGGGTACAGGGAGCACGCCCAGCAGACGGCGTCAGCGCGTGTCAGCGGCTCGTCACCGCGACGTCAGCGCCGGCGCGCACGGTGGCTCCCATGACATCCGACTCCCCCGTGATCGAGGCGAACGGCCTCAGCCTGAGCTACGGGTCCACCCGTGCCCTGGACGGCGTCGACCTCACCGTCCCCGCCGGCACCGTCCTCGGCGTCCTCGGTCCCAACGGCGCCGGCAAGACCACCGCCGTCCGCGTCCTGTCCACGCTGCTCCGACCCGACGCCGGCACTGCCCGCGTCGCTGGCTTCGACGTCCTCGCCGACCCGCAGCAGGTCCGCCGCCGGATCGGCCTCACCGGCCAGTACGCCTCCGTCGACGAGGACCTCACCGGCTCCCAGAACCTCACCATGATCGGCCGCCTCCTCGGCCTGCCGCGGCCGGCCGCCCGCGCCCGCGCCGCCGAGCTGCTCGCCGGCTTCAGCCTCACCGACGCCGCCGAGCGCTCCGCCAAGACCTACTCCGGCGGCATGCGGCGCCGCCTCGACCTCGCCGCCAGCCTCGTCGGCCGCCCCCAGGTCCTCTTCCTCGACGAACCCACCACCGGCCTGGACCCGCGCAGCCGCACCGAGGTCTGGGAGGTCGTCCGCCGCCTCGTCGCCGACGGCACGTCGGTACTGCTCACGACCCAGTACCTCGAGGAGGCCGACGAGCTCGCCGACGACATCGTCGTCTTCGACACCGGCCGGGTCGTCGCCCACGGCACCAGCGACGAGCTCAAGCACCGCACCGGCGCCCAGACCCTCACCGTCCGCCCCCGCGACCGCGCCGACACCGCCACCGTCCTGCAGGTCATCGAGCAGGTCACCGGCGCCGTCCCCACCCTCGACGGCCACGGCACCGCCTCGGTCGCCGTCCGCAGCGAGACCGTCCTGGGCACCGTCCTGGACCTCCTCAGCACCCAGGGCATCGCGCTCTCCGAGCTCGCCGTCCGCCTCCCCAGCCTGGACGAGGTCTTCCTCGCCCTCACCGGCCACGCCACGCAGTCCGAGAACGAGAAGGAGGCCGTCGCATGACCGCCGCCACCGCCACCCCGACCATGAGCGTCCCCGAGATCAGCACCACCCCGAAGCTGCCCGCCCTGCAGCAGTCGCTCACCCTCGCCTGGCGCAACGTGGTCAAGATCCGCCACCAGCCCGAGGCGCTGATGGACGTCAGCCTGCAGCCGATCATCTTCACGGTGCTCTTCGTGTTCGTCTTCGGCGGCGCGATCGCCGGCGACTGGCACGACTACCTGACCTACCTGGTCCCCGGGATCCTCGTGCAGACCCTGATGTTCGCCACCGGCGGCATCGGCGTCGCGCTGAACAACGACATCGCCAAGGGCGTGTTCGACCGGTTCCGCAGCCTGCCGATCGCCCGCTCGGCACCCCTGGTCGGCGCGGTCCTGGCCGACGTCGTCCGCTTCCTCACCGCGATCGGCGTCCTGCTGGCCTTCACCGCCCTGCTCGGCTTCCGCACCACCCAGGGCCTGCCGGCCGCCGCCCTCGCCGTCCTGGTCGCCATCGGGTTCGCCATGTGCCTGTCCTGGGTGTTCGTCTGGATCGGGCTCACCGTCCGGTCGGCCGGCGCCGTCCAGGGCGTCGGGTTCCTGGCCACCTTCCCGCTCACCTTCGGCAGCACCGCCCTGGTGTCGGCGGACACGCTGCCCGGCTGGCTGGCCGCCTTCACCCGCAACAACCCGGTCACCCACGTCATCGACACCGTCCGCGGCCTGCTGCTGGGCGGCCCGGTCGCCGAGCCCCTGGCCTGGACGGCGGGCTGGTCGGCCCTGCTGCTGGTGGTGTTCGTGCCGCTGGCCATGCGCGCCTACCGCCGGCGCGTGTGAGCCCGTGGACCCGCTGACCACCACCCTCGCCCTCGCCGTCCTCGCGGTGCTCGTCGTCGTGGCCGCCTCGGCCCTCGGCGAGCGCCTCGGGGTCGCCGCCCCGCTGCTGCTGGTGGGGGCCGGGGTGGTGGCCAGCCTGGTCCCGGGGTTCCCGTCGTTCGAGGTCGAGCCCGAGTGGGTGCTGGCCGGCCTGCTCCCGCCGCTGCTCTACTCCGCCGCGGTCTCCGTCCCGGCCATGGACCTGCGCCGCGAGCTCGGCGCGGTCAGTGGTCTGTCGGTCGTGCTGGTGGTGCTCAGCTCGGTCGCCCTCGGCGGCTTCTTCGCCCTCGTCTTCCCCGGGCTCGGGCTGGCCTGGGGCGTCGCGCTGGGTGCCGTGGTCAGCCCGACCGACGCCGTGGCCACCTCGATCGCCCGCCGGCTCGGCGTCCCGGCCCGGGCGGTGACGATCCTGGACGGCGAGGGACTGCTCAACGACGCCACCGCCCTGGTCGTGCTGCGCGCCGCGATCGCCGCCGCGGCCACCGGGGTCTCGCTGTGGGGCGTGGCCGGCCGGTTCGTCTGGGCCGTCGCCGGCGCGGCGCTGATCGGCGTGCTGGTCGGCCGGGCCGGGCTCTGGGTGCGGTCGCGGCTGCGCGAGGTCCCGGCCACCACCGCGCTGTCGTTCGCCGTCCCGTTCGTCGCCGCGATCCCCGCCGAGCTGGCCGGGGCCTCCGGGCTGGTGGCCGCCGTCCTCGCCGGGCTCACCACCGGGTGGCGCGCGCCCAAGGTGCTCTCCCCCGGCGCCCGGCTGTCCGACGCGCAGAACTGGTCGACCGTGGAGATGCTGCTGGAGGGCGCGGTCTTCCTGCTCATGGGGCTGCAGCTGGTCGGCATCGTCCGCGACGTGCAGGACGAGCACGCCGGGGTCGGCACCGCCCTGGCGATCGCGGCCGGGGCGCTGGTGCTCACCGTCGCCGTCCGGGCGGCCTACGTCTCATTGCTCCTGCTCGGCCAGCGCCGCGGCGCCGGGCGGACGACCGAGCGCCGGGACACCTTCGCCCGGCTGCACGCCGGTGAGGACGTCGGGCACCGCAGGAGCAGGCGCACGCCGACGGAGCGGCAGCTCGAGCAGTTCCGCACCCGCGTCGCCCGCGCCCTGGCCGACCTGGACCACCTGCTCGCGCACCCGCTGGACGCCCGGCAGGGCACGGTGGTCGTCTGGGCCGGCATGCGCGGGGCGATCACCCTGGCCGCCGCGCAGACCCTACCCGCGCAGACCCCGGCCCGGCCGCTGCTCCTGCTCGTGGCCGTCGCGGTGGCGGTGGGCTCGCTGCTGCTGCAGGGCACGACGCTGCCCTGGCTGGTCCGCCGCCTGCTGCCGGCCACCCCCGCCGGCCCGGCGCAGGACGCACAGCGGGAGGTGGTCCGGCAGCGGTTGGTCGAGGCCGCCGCGACCGCCGGGACCGCCGACCCGGTCGCCGTCCTCACCGCGCAGCGCGCCGCCCTGCTGTCCGAGCGCGACCTCGGGCGGCTGGACTCCGCGGTGCGCACCGCGGCGCTGCCCGAGCTCGACGCCGCCCCGAGCGCCCTGGAGGTCAGGAGCCGGACGGGCTGACCACCTCGGCCCCCACCTCGGCCAGCGCCGCCACCCGGCCCACCGCGACCCCGGCGGCGACCGCCGCGTCGACGGCGGCCGGTCCCAGCGCAGCCACCAACCTGGCCCGCAGCCCGGTCGCCAGCGGGTCCCCGCGGTCGGGCCGGCCGCGGACCGCCTCGGCCAGGCCGAGCATCCGGGCCGACCCGCCCGGGTCGCCGGCCGCCTCGGCCAGCACCGCCCGCCCGACGAGCACCACCGCGAGCACCGGCATGTCGCCGCGCTCGTGCATCGTCTCCCGCTGCGCCTGGTCCAGCAGGTCCTCGGCCTCCGCGAGCACCGCCGCGTCCACGGCACCCCGGCCGGCCAGCACCTGGGCGCGCACCGTGCGCACCAACGCGCTCATCTGGTCCGGCCCGCTGCCGCCCCGGCCCAGCCGGCCGACCGCGGCGCTGCTGGTGAGCTCGGCCAGGTCGCGGTCGCCGGCGAGCAGGGCCACCTGCGCCCGCGCGGACTCCGCGAAGGCCAGCACCGGCCCGCCGAGGCGGGTGAGGTGGACCAGCACCTCGTCCAGCTGCGCCGCGGCGTCGGCCACGTCGCCGGCCGCGGCGCGCAGCAGGGCCACCCGCACGCGGAGCATCGGCGAGTCGTCGGAGGTGCCCAGCTCGTCGGAGCAGCGCAGCGCCTGCGCCACCAGTTCCGCCGCCCGCGGCAGGTCGCCGTCCTGCGCCGCGAGCTGGCCCAGGCCGGCAGAGGTGATCGAGATGCCCCACCGGTCCCCCAGCTCCAGGAACGCCGCGCGGGCCGCCGCGAGGTCCTCGGCGAGGCTGTCGAACCGCCCGTCGTTCTCCGCGGCCAGGCCGGTCGCGGCGTGCACCACTGCGCGGACCCACGGGTCGGGGTGCGTCGCGGACACGGCCAGCCGGTCCGGCTCGCCGAGGAACACCACGGCCAGCGCCCAGCTGACCACCGCCACCGGCTCGTCGGCGGCCGCGCCGAGCTCGGCGGGCAGCGCCACGACCTCGGCCAGCACGTCCCGCACACCGCCCCAGCCCTGCTCGTCGGCCGCGGCCAGCGCGGCGAAGGTCAGGCACACCGTGCGCATCGGGCTGGGTGTCGCCGGCAGCCGGGCGACCTCGGCGAGCTGGCGCGCGGCCGCCGTCTGCTGGCCCGACAGCAGCCAGAACCAGGCCATCCGGCCGGCCAGGTGCACCGCGGCCTCCCCGCGGCCCGCAGTCACCTCGCGCTGCAGCGCCGCCACCAGGTTGTCGTGCTCGGCCCGCAGCTCCCGGAGCGCGTCCAGCTGGTGCGGTCCCCGCAGCAGGGGGTCCACCCGGTCGAGCAGCGACCGGCACCAGGCGGTGTGCGCGGCCTCGGTCGCGGCCCGCTCCCCCGCGGCGTCCAGCTGCTCGGCGCCGTAGGCCCGCACCGTCTCCAGCATCCGGTACCGGACGCCGTCCCCCTCGGGCACCGCGCTGAGCAGCGACTTCTCCACCAGCCCGGCGACGGCGTCCAGCACGCCGGGCCCGCAGAGCGCCTCGGCGGCCTCGAGCGTGGCGCCGTCGGCGGGCACCGACAGCCGCCGGCCGACCTCCTGCTCGGTGGACCCGAGGGACTCCCAGCTCCACTCGACCACCGCGCGCAGGGTCTGCTGCCGGGGCAGCGCCACCCGGCTGCCCCCGGTCAGCAGCGCGAACCGGTCGTCGAGCCGGGCCGCGATCTGCGCCAGACCGAGCGTGCGCAGCCGGGCGGCGGCCAGCTCCAGGGCCAGCGGCATGCCGTCCAGCCGCCGGCACACCTCCAGCAGCAGCGGCAGCGTCGCCGGGGTGACCGCGAAGGACGGGTCGGCCGACCGCGCCCGGTCGGCGAACAGCCGCACCACGTCGGCGTCGGCCGCACCCGGGTCGTCGGCCTCGGGCACCGGCAGAGGGCCGACCGGCACGAGCGCCTCGCCCGGGATGCCCAGGGCCTCCCGGCTGGTGGTCAGCACGACCAGGCCCGGGCAGGCGGTCAGCAGGTCGTCGGTCAGCCGGGCGACCGCGTCCACCAGGTGCTCGCAGTTGTCCAGCACCAGCAGGCCGCGCCGGGAGGCGAACACCTCGCGCAGCCGCGCGCCGGCCTCGACCACGGTGGGCACCCGCTCCAGCGTCGTCGCGGTCCGCTGCCCGACGGCGGTCAGGACGGCGGCCGGCAGCTGGCGCGGCTCCCCGACCGGCGCGAGCTCCACCCACCAGACACCGTCGGAGGTGCTCGCCTCCCGCTGGTGGGCCACCTCCAGCGCCAGCCGGGTCTTGCCGGCGCCGCCGGGGCCCAGCAGGGTGACCAGCCGCCCGCCGGCCAACCGGTCGGCCACCAGGTCGAGCTCGGCGACCCGGCCGCGGAAGCTGGTCAGCGCCGTCCGCAGGACCGGGCGCTCCGGCTCCTCCTCGCGCAGCACCGCCAGCTGCGCGGCCCGCAGCGCCGGGCCGGGGTCCAGGCCGAGCTCCTCGGCCAGCCGGCGGCGGGTCTGCTCGTGGGCGGCCAGGGCGTCGGTCGTCCGCCCGGCCCGGTGCAGCGCCAGCACCCGCAGCGCGACCAGGCCCTCGCGCAGGGGGTGCTCGGCGAACAGCCGGTCCAGCTCGGGCAGCTGCGCGGCGCCGGCCCCGGCCAGCCGGCGCTCGGCCGCGACCAGCCGCAGCTCGGCCCAGCGGGCGGCCGGTGCGGCGGTGAAGGCCAGGTCGCGCAGGTCGGCCAGCGGCTCGCCGCGCCACAGCGCCTCGGCCGCGGCCGGGTCCGTGGTCGCCAGGTCCTCGAGGCGGCAGGCGTCGACGGCGTCCCGGGGCAGGTCGAGCAGGTACCCCGGCGCCCGGGCCACCAGCGGCAGCCCCGGCACGGCCCGGCGCACCCGGGAGACCACGGCCTGCAGCGCGTTGGCCGGCGCGGCGGGCGGGGCGCCGTCCCAGAGCGCGTCCACCAGCGCGTCGACCGACACCACCCGGCCCGGGTCCAGGGCGAGCCGGGCAAGCAGCGCCCGGGCCCGGACGCCGAGGTCGGCCGACACGCCGTCCACCCGGACGACGACCGGCCCCAGCAGCTCGACGACGACGGTCATCGGTCGCGGCGCAGGACCCGGAGCGAGCCGGTCCCGGGCAGCTCGGTGAAGTCCCCCGACGCCAGCACCCGGGTGTAGACGCCGAAGGGCGCCTGCCCGCCGTCGGCCGGGTCGGGGAAGACGTCGTGCACCGCCAGCGTGCCGCCGACGGCCAGCTTCGCCACCCAGGCGTCCTGGTCCCGGCGGGCGGACTCCTCGGTGTGGCTGCCGTCCAGGAACAGCAGGGCCAGCGGGGTCGACCACAGCGGCGCCAGGGTCTCCGACCGGGCGACGACGGCGACCACCAGGTCCTCGGCCGGGTGCACGGTCGCCCGGAACGAGGGCAGCGTGTCCAGCTGCCCGGTCGCGGCGTCCACCAGCTCGGGCTGGTGGTACTCCCAGCCGGGCTGGTGCTCCTCGGAGCCACGGTGGTGGTCGACGGTGACCACCTGCCGACCGGTCTCGTGGGCCGCGGCGGCCAGGTAGAGGGCGGACTTGCCCATCCAGCTGCCGATCTCCAGCAGCGGACCGGGGACCGGCACCGCGCGGGCCGCCGCGTACAGCGCGAGCCCCTCGTCGGCCGGCATGAAGCCCGGCGCCGCCGCGGCCGCGGCCAGCAGCTCCTCGGTGCGGCTCACCGGGCGAGCCGGGAGAGCAGCTTGGGCGCCGGCCCGTCGCCCGCGGCCGTGGCGAAGAACGCACCCACCGCGGTCGTCACCGGGACGGCGAGCACCAGGGCGATGGCACCGACCAGCGTGCGGATGACCTCCTCGCCGATCTCGGTGCCGGTCAGCACCACGCCGATCGGGCGGTCGTAGATCTCGATGAGCAGCAGCAGCGGCAGGGCGGCACCGGCGTAGGCGAAGACGATCGTGTAGACCGTCGAGGCGATGTGGTCCCGGCCGACCTGCATGCCGCGGGTGATGAGCTGACGGGCGGTCATCGTCGGGTCGACCTCGTGCAGCTGCCAGATCGCCGACGCCTGGGTGATGGTGACGTCGCCGAGGATGCCCAGCGCGGCGACGGTCAGCCCGGCCAGCACCAGCCCGGAGAAGTCCAGCGTCGGGTCGTAGGTGCCCAGCTGCACGGTGGTCTCGCTGGAGAACCCGGTCAGCTTCGCCGCAGCCACGGCCACCGCGCCCATCACCGCGACCAGGACCAGGCCGAACAGGGTGCCGATCAGCGCCGTCGTCGTCCGGGTGGTGAACCCGTGCGCCAGGTAGAGGACGACGAACATGATCGCCGAGCTGCCCACCAGCGTCACCAGCGTCGGGGACCCCGAGCCGAGGATGCCCGGCAGGATGAACTGCAGCAGCACGAAGAAGGCGAACCCCAGCCCGACCAGCGCGGCCAGCCCCCGCAGCCGGGCGACCAGACCCACGACCACGACGAAGACCAGCGCGAGGACGACGATCGGCGTGGTGCGCTGGAAGTCGGAGAAGGAGTAGCTGGGGTCCCCGCTGCCGCCGTCCACGGCGCGGGTGAGCACCAGGCCGTCGCCGGCCTGCACGCCGGTGCCGACCACCTCCGGGGGCAGGTCGACCGAGACGAAGTCGCCCTCGCCGTCCCCGTCGGTCACCTCGACCACCGCCGTGCCGCAGGTCAGCTGCTGGCCCGACGCGGACCCGTCCGAGCAGTCGTAGGTCTCCAGCGACTGCACCGTGGCGTCGGGGTAGGAGGTGCCCGGCGGCTGGAAGGTCTCGGCCGCCTGCTGCGCCCGGCTGGGCTCCCCCGACGGCCACAGCGCGACCAGGCCGATCACTGTTGCCAGCCCGATCGGCACCAGCACCAGTAGCATCAGCCAGGTCGCCCGCCGGCGCCTCGTCACGATCTCCGGGGACGGCGGGGTCTCGTCGGCGGTCGAGTGCGAGTGGGAGTGGGCCGGCACCCGGACAGGCTATGTGCACCCGGCAGGCGCGCCGAGCATCTCCGCCCCCGCCAGGTAACCGGCCAGCAGCGCCGCCGCCACCTGGCCGACCGTCTCGTCCCCGGGCAGGAAGCGCGGGGCGTGCAGGCCCGGCCGCCGTCCCGCCGCGTCCGCGGGCCCGCCGTCCACGCCGAGGAAGAGCATCAGCCCGCGCGCGTCGGCGCAGTAGTGGCTGAAGTCGTCGGCGCCGAAGGACCGCCAGGTGTCGTCCACCTCGACCCCGCCGCGGGCCAGCCACGGCACGGCGGCGCGCGCCAGGTCGGGGTCGTTGGCCAGCACCGGCTCGTTGCTCTCGGTGTGCACCTGGGCGGTGCAGCCGTAGGCCGCGGCGGTGTGCTCGGCGACCTCGGTCAGCGCGGTCAGCAGCGCCGTCCGGTCGGACTCCCGCATCACCCGCAGCCCGCCGCGGGCCCGCGCGGTGTCGGGGACGACGTTGAAGCTGCTGCCCGCGTCGAGCTGGGTGACCGCGAGGACGGCGCCCACGGTCGGGTCCACCCGCCGGCTGACCAGCTGCTGCAGGTTGACCACCACCGCGGCCAGCGCGAGGACCGGGTCGTGCGTGGTGTGCGGGTAGCCGCCGTGCCCGCCGTGCCCGGTGACGGTGATCGTGAACTCGTCGGTGGCGGCGTTGACCGGGCCCGGGGTGGCGTTCACGACGCCGGCGGCCAGCTGCGGCTGCACGTGCGCGGCCACCACGGCGACCACCTGCTCCTCGCCCAGCAACCCGGACTGCGCGATGTCCCGGGCCCCCGACGGCGCGGACTCCTCGCGGGGCTGCAGCAGCGCCAGCAGCGGCGCCGGTCCGCCCACCCGGGCCACCGCGCGGCAGACCGCGACCAGCCCGGCCAGGTGCGCGTCGTGCCCGCAGGCGTGCATGACCCCGCTGGCCGAGGCCCACTCGACGCCGGTCCGCTCCTGCACGGCCAGCCCGTCGAGCTCGGCCCGCAGCGCCACGGTCGGGCCGGTGGCGGTGCCGATCCGGACCAGCCGGCCGGTGCCGGCCACCTCGCGGCCCTCCCCGGCCCCGAGCGCCGCGACCACTGTCGCGGTGGTGTCGGCCTCGTCGCCGGAGCGGCGCGGGTCGGCGTGCAGCGCGTGCCGCAGCTCGACCGCGGCGGGCAGCTCCTCCAGGACGGCGGCGTGCAGGCGCTCGTACCAGCTGTCCAGGTCTGTGCTCACCTGGCCAGTCTCGCCGAGCCCCGTTGCCGGCAGGTCACAGGCGGTAGGCCCGGCGGGCGTTCCCCGACCCGATGAGCTCGGCGACCCGCTGCGCGTCGGCCGCCGTCCAGGCGTCGTCGTCCACCCCTGCGGCCAGGTAGCTCCCCAGGCCGCGGCGGAAGAGCACCGTGCCCAGCAGGTAGAGCTCGGCCAGCCCGAACGCGTCGGAGGAGAACAGCACCTTGCCGAACGGGGCCAGCTCCAGCAGCTCCTGCACCAGGTTCGCCGACCGGGCACCCAGGTTGTGGGTGGCCAGCCCGACGTCGGCGAACACGTGCCCGAACACCTGGGCCAGGAAGCCGGCGTTGCGGTGGAACGGGTAGGTGTGCAGCAGCATGATCGGCACGCCGTGCGGCTCGGTGGCCCGCAGCAGGTCGGTCATCAGCAGCGGGTCGCCGCGGTGCAGGTCGGTGTCGGCGTCGCCGTAGCCGACGTGGAACTGCACGGGCATCTGCAGGTCGATGCCCGACCAGACGAGGAACTCGTGCAGCACCGGGTCGGCCACCCGGGTGCTGCCGGTGACCAGCAGCCGGTCGGCGGCGGCGACCACCTGGGCGTCGGTGGGTCGCTGCCCGCCCAGGGCCAGCCCGGCGCGGTAGGCGGCGATCGACTTCACCCCGACGGCGGTGGCGCAGCGGCGTCCCAGCTCGGTCCGGAACGCCTCGGGGAACCCGCCGGCACCCGAGTGCTCGAGCACCTGCGCGGCGACCAGCTCCAGCCGGACGATCTCGTGGCCCCGGCCGCCGGTGAGCGCGGCCAGCTCGTCGGGGGTGGTGATCGGCTCGGGCAGGTAGCCGGTGTCGACCAGGAAGGTCTGCGTGCCGGTCGCGGCCAGCATCCGGCGGTTCACCTCGGCCGCGCCCAGCTCGGCCCGGCGGGCGAGGTAGGTGTCGGCGTCGGTGTGCGGCTCCAGGTCCAGCACCGGCGGGCAGAACCGGCGCAGCGCGAAGCCGATCTGGGAGTCCAGCAGCGAGCCGCCCAGCGCGCTCGGCGCGGCGGCCTCGGTGAGCAGCGACTCGAACTCGGGGCGGTCGAGGTCCCGGGTGATCAGCCCGTGGCAGTGGTGGTCGACGAGGTCCAGCTCGGTGAGGTCCACGGCGGCATCCTCCTACCGTGGCGGCATGAGCACCCCGTGGAGCACCGCCGACATCCCCTCCCAGGCCGGGCGCACCGCCGTGGTCACCGGCGCCAACTCGGGTCTGGGTCTGGCCTCCGCCCGGGCGCTGGCCGCCGCGGGGGCGCACGTGGTGCTCGCCGTCCGGGACACCGCGCGAGGCGAGACCGCCGCGGCGTCGATCAGCGGGGACGTCGAGGTGCGCCGGCTGGACCTGGCCGACCTGTCCTCGGTGCGGGAGTTCGCCGCCGGGTGGACCGGTGACCTCGACGTCCTGGTGAACAACGCCGGGATCATGATGGTGCCGCAGGGCCGCACCGCCGACGGGTTCGAGCTGCAGTTCGGCACCAACCACCTGGGCCACTTCGCGCTGACCAACCTCCTGCTTCCGCACGTCGCCGACCGGGTGGTCACCGTCTCCTCCGGCCTGCACCGCAGCGGCACGATCGTGCTCGACGACCTGGGCTGGGAGCGCCGGCCGTACTCCGACACCGGCGCCTACGGCGCGTCGAAGCTGGCCAACCTGCTCTTCGCCCTCGAGCTGCAGCGCCGGCTGACCGCCGCCGGGTCGACGGTCCGCTCGATGGCCGCGCACCCGGGCTACGCCGCCACCGACCTGCAGTCGCACACCGAGAACCGGCTCAAGGACCTGGCGATGAAGCTGGGCAACCGGTTCATCGCGCAGTCCGACGCCGACGGCGCACTGCCCACCCTCTTCGCCGCCACCGCCGACCTGCCCGGCGGCAGCTACGCCGGTCCCTCGGGGTTCCAGGAGGGCCGCGGCGCCCCGACGCTGGTCGGCCGGTCCCGCGAGGCCTCCGACGTCCAGCTGGCCCGCGACCTGTGGACGGCGTCCGAGCGGCTGGTGGGCGCCACGGCGGGCTGACCGCCGCGGGGGCGTCGTCCCGGGGTACGGTCCCTGCGTCGGTATGACTTCCGGACCGACTCCCGGCGGACCAGGCGGCGCGATGACCACGGACACCACCCAGCAGGCCCCCGCGGCACCGCCGACCGACCGGCAGCTGCGGCTGCTGTTGGCCGTGGTGTCGGCGGCGACGTTCCTGGCCAGCCTGGACCTGTTCATCGTCAACATCGCCTTCCCGACGCTGGCGGTGGCGTTCCCGGACGCCGGGTCGTCGCTGGCCTGGGTGCTCAACGGCTACACGATCACCTTCGCCGCGCTGCTCGCCCCGGCCGGCCGGCTGGCCGACCGGTTCGGCCGCCGGCGGGTGTTCCTGCTCGGGCTGGCCGTGTTCACGCTGGCCTCGGTCGGCTGCGCGGTGGCCTGGGACGTGTGGTCGCTGGTCGCGTTCCGGGTGCTGCAGGGCATCGGCGGCGCGATGGTCACCGGGACGTCGCTGGCGCTGCTGCTGCACTCCTTCCCGCCCGCCCGACGGGGCACCGCGATCGCCACCTGGGCCGCGATCGGCGCCGTGGCCGCGGCGCTGGGCCCGCCGCTGGGCGGCCTGCTGGTCGAGCTGAGCTGGCGCTGGGTGTTCCTGGTCAACGTGCCGGTCGGGCTGCTCGCCGTCGTCGTCGGCCTCCGGGTGCTCACCGAGTCCAAGGACGCGACCGAGCGGCGCCGTCCCGACGTGCTGGGCACCGTCGTGCTCATCGCCGCGGTGGCCGCGCTGTCCTACGCGCTCATCCAGGCACCGGACAGCGGCTGGGCCAGCGGGACCACGCTGGGCTGGGGCGCGGCCGCGGTGCTGCTGACCGTCGCGGCGGTGCTGCGCTCGGCCAAGGTGGGCCCGCAGCTGGTGCCCGCGCTGTCGCTGCCGCTGTTCCGCAGCCGGCCCTACACGCTGAGCAGCGTGGCGATCGCGGCGTTCTTCGGGGCGTTCGGCGCGATGCTGCTGCACAACGTCTACTGGCTGACCACCGGCTGGGGCATGTCCACCGTGCTCGCCGGCATCGCGCTGACCCCCGGCCCGGTCGTGGCCGCGGTCGCCGCGCTGGCCGGCGGCAAGCTCGGCGCCCGGTTCGGCCACGGCGCCGTCGCCGCGGTCGGCGGGCTGTCCCTGGCGCTGGGCGTGCTCTGGTGGGTGGTGCTGGTCGACACCACCCCGGACTACCTGGTCGCCTTCCTCCCCGGCCAGCTGCTCACCGGCCTGGGTGTCGGGTTCACCATCGCCAACCTGTCCACCTCGGCGTCGGCATCGCTGCCCCCGCAGTGGCTGGCCACCGGGACGGCGACCTTCAACGCCGCCCGCCAGCTCGGCGCCACCCTCGGCGTCGCCCTGCTGCTGGCCGTCGTCCCGCTCGACGAGAGCGGCGGCCTGGCCGCCGCCGACCGCGGCTGGTGGCTGTCCATCGGGCTGGCGCTGACTGCATCGGTGACCGCGGCCTTCATCCGGCGGCCGGCGCCAGCCGGCTGAGCACCGCCCGCCACTCCCCCGTCGCCGGGTCCCCGGCCCACGCGACGTAGCCGTCGGGGCGCACCAGCAGCCCCGGTCCGTCGTCGGACCGCCGAACCACGGGCACACCGTCGACGTCGGCAGCACCCCGGGGCAGCACCAGCACGAAGCCGGCGGTGCGCTGCGCCTGGGCCAGCCCAGGGACGACGGCGCGGGTGCCGACCAGGCCGGGGCCCGGGTAGCGGATGTCGATCCCAGACAGCTGGCCCGCGCCCCGCCGCACCACCGGCGGCACCCGCAGCAGGCCGCGCAGCACCGCCGCGCGCAGCAGCCGCCCGCGCACCCCCGGCACGGTCATCAGGCGGATCAGCGCACCCGAGGAGCGGAGCACCGCCGTCCCGACCGGGTGCCGTTCGCGCTGGTAGCCGTCGAGGTCCCCGCCGGTCAGCCGCCAGCCCAGGCCGAACGCGTCCTGGATGCCGGTGTTCATGCCCTGCCCACCGGCCGGGGAGTGCACGTGCGCGGCGTCCCCGGCCAGGAACACCCGGCCGACCCGGTAGGCCGGTGCCTGCCGCTCGTCGCTGGCGAACCGGGAGCTCCACCGCACCTCGCCCATCGGCAGGCCGAAGACCCGGTGCAGCAGCCCGGCGACCTCCTCGTCGCCGACGGGCTCCTCGGTGCCGACCTGCCGGCGGCGGTCCCAGCCGATCAGCCGGAACCAGCCGTCGCCGAACGGGGCGAGGAACCCGAAGCCGTGCTCGTCCACGTCGACCCGCAGGTCACCGGGGTCCAGCGGCAGCCGGACGTCGGCCAGCACCACTGAGCTCAGCACGGTGCGCCCGGGGAAGGGAACGCCGATCAGCTGCCGGACGGTGCTGCGCACGCCGTCCGCGCCGACCACGTACCGCGCCCGCCACTCCCGGTCGCCAGCCAGCACCGTCACGCCGTCGTCGTCCTGCGCGAGGCCGGTCACGGTGACCCCGCGCTCGACCCGGGCGCCGGCGTCGACGGCGTGCCGCTCCAGCAGCCGGTCGACGTGCACCTGCGGGGTCATCAGCACGAACGGGAACCGGGTCGGCAGCCCGGACAGGTCGATGCCGGCGTCGCCGACCAGCTGCAGCCGGCCGACCGGCGTGCCGGTGGCGATCAGCTCGTCGGCCAGGCCGCGGCTGTCCAGCAGCTCGAGGGTGCGGGCGTGCACGCCGAAGGCCCTGCTCAGCGGGCTCGGCGCCGCGTGCCTGTCGAGCACGACCACCCGGCCGCCGGCGCGGGCGACCTCCCCGGCCACCGCGCAGCCGGTCGGCCCGGCACCCACCACCACGACGTCGTCCACGGCTGCCTCCTGGGTCATCGACTGATGACTTGGAACCTACCGATCCTGTCAACGGTCGATGACTTACCCTGGTGACCGTGTCCACGAGCGATGACATGCCTGGTCGGGTCCGTGACGCCGCGGCGACCCGGGCCGAGCTGCTGGCCGCCGCCCGCCGCCGGTTCGGCACCGACGGCTACGAGCGGACGACGATCCGGGCGGTCGCCGGCGACGTCGGCGTCGACGCCGCGCTGGTCATCCGGTACTTCGGCAGCAAGCAGGGGTTGTTCACCCGGGCCGCCGACCTGGATCTGCGGATCCCCGACCTGACCGGGGTGCGGGCCGGTGACCTGTCCAAGGTGCTGGTCGACCGGTTCTTCGCGGTGTGGGAGGACGACGACACGTTCCTGGCGCTGCTGCGGGCGGCGGCCACCAGCGAGGTGGCCGCCGAGGCGATGCGCGGGGTGTTCGCGGCGCAGGTGGGTCCGGCGCTGGCCGCCGTCACCGACGACCGGGCGCCGGAGCGGGCCGCGCTGGTCGGCGCGACGGTCCTCGGCTTCGCGCTGGCCCGCTACGTGCTGCGGCTACCGCCCCTGGTCGACATGACCCGGGACCAGGCCCAGGCCTGGCTGGGCCCGACGTTGCGTCACTACCTGCTGGACTGAGTACCCGTCACCAGCTGCAGGAAGCTGCGGAGCTCGGCGACGAGGAGGTCGGGGACCTCGACGGCCGGGAAGTGACCGCCGCGCGGCAGCTCGGACCAGGAGACCAGGTTCGTCGCCGCCTCGACCACGTGCCGGACCGGCCGGTGCAGGTCGTGCGGGAACACGCTGACCCCGGTGGGCACGGTGGCCGACCAGGTGTCGTCGGGGTGCTCGCGGCGCTCCCAGTACAGCTGGGACGACGACCCCGCCGTCCCGGTGAACCAGTAGACGGCGATGTTCGCCAGCACCTGGTCCACCGTCTGGGGCCCCAGGACGTCGGACGCCGGGTCGGTCCAGTCGCGGAACCGCTCGGCGATCCAGGCCAGCTGGCCGGCCGGGCTGTCGGTGAGCGCCGGGGCCAGCGACAGCGGCTTGGTCGCCTGGGTCTTCATGTAGCCCGACAGCTCCTGGGCGTACCGGGTCGCCCGCGCCGCCGCCCGCTCGTCGTCGGGGTCGGCCAGGCCCATCGTCATGGTCACGTGCAGCCCGGCCACCCGCTCGGGCTGCAGCACCGCCAGGTCGCGGGCCACCCGGGAGCCCCAGTCGCCGCCGTGCACGACGTAGCGGTCGTACCCCAGCCGGGCCAGCAGCTCGGCGACCGCGGCGGCCATCCGCTGGGAGGTCCAGCCGCCGTCCGGGGTCGGCCCGGAGAACCCGTACCCGGGCAGCGACGGGACGACGACGTGCGCCAGCTCCTGGAGCGGGGCGATCACCCGCTGGAACTCCACGACGCTGCCCGGCCAGCCGTGCAGCAGCACCAGCACCGGGGCGTCGGCGGCGGCCGACCGGGCGTGGACGGCGTGGATGCGGGTGCCGTCGACCGTCGTCGCCACCTGGTCGTGGGCGTTGAGCGCGGCCTCGTGCTCCCGCCAGTCCCACTCCCCCGCCATGCGCGCGGCGAGCTGCTGGGTGAGCCCCAGCGGGATGCCGCGCTCGCCGTCCAGGGCCTGGTCGGCCGGCCAGCGGGTGCGGGCCAGCCGGTCGCGCAGCTCGTCCACCTCGGCCTGCGGGATCTCGACGCGGAACGGGACGACGTCGGTGTCGGTCATGGGAGCACCATGCCCGCTCCCGGACCGGCTACCCCTGCTCGACCGGCTCCCGGCTGCCCAGCTCGGCGGCCATCAGCGCCTGGCCGGCCCGCCGCGCCACCGCGGGAAGGGCGAGGACGGCGACCAGCCCGGCCAGCAGCCACACCCCGGCGACGACCGGGAACCAGAACGCGGCGCCGTCGGCGTAGGCCGGGTACGGGAACACGTTGCGGACGATCGTGTAGCCGAGCACCACCAGCGCGGCGATCGGGATGACCACCTGCCACATCGGCACGCCCGGCAGCTTCTTCTGCACGAACACCAGCCGGATCGCCCCGATCGTGGTGAGCACGTAGGCCACCAGCAGGATCAGCGTGCCGATCGTCCCGGACCAGAAGAAGGTGTCCTCGGCCTGCGCCCCGAAGAACAGCGCGCTGACCAGCACGATCAGCGCCATGACCACGGTCGAGGCCAGGGCGGCCCGGGCCGGCACGCCCTCGCGGTTGACCGCGGCCAGGCCGCTCTCGGACCGGCCCTCGGGCGCGGTGTCCCGGGCGAAGGCGAACACCAGCCGGGAGGCGCCGACCACGCAGGCCAGGCAGCAGCCGAAGGCGCTGATCGCCGCGCCCAGGGTGATGATGTCGCCGATCCAGGAGCCGATGTACGCCGTCCCGATGTCGCCGAGCAGCGAGGGCGAGGCGGTGAACGCGGCCACCCCGGCGTCGTCGGTGCCGAAGGCCATCATCTCCACCGCGGTGACGACGACGAAGTAGACGCCGCCGAAGATCGCCGTCCCGAGGATCGCTCGCGGGATGTCCCGGCGCGGGTTGCGGGCCTCCTCCCCCAGCGTCGCGGCGGCCTCGAAGCCGGCGAAGGACAGGAAGCCGAAGACCACGCCGAGGAACACCGCGGACACGTCGGTGCCCGGCGCGACGGAGAAGACGTCGAGGGTGAACGACCCGTCGGCGAAGGTGCCGCTGTCCGGCGTCGAGCCACCCACCAGCCGGACCAGCACGACGGCCACGATCAGCAGGATCAGCGCCACCGTCACGCCCTCGACGGTCAGCAGCACGCTGGTGCCGCGCTTGGCCGGGACCACGGTGAGCAGGTAGGACGCGACCAGCGCCACGGCGACCAGCACGAACGGCCCCCACGACGGCGGGTTCGGCCAGATGCCGACCTGCTGCAGGAACGCCGTCCCGAAGATGCCGGTGGCGGAGGAGGTGACCACGCCGTAGAAGCAGTAGGTGCCCAGCAGGCCGAACCCGGAGAACAGCCCGGCCCGCGGGCCGAGGGTCGCGCCGACGAAGGCGTAGACCGACCCGGCGTGCTGGAAGTACTGGCACAGCCGGACGAAGCCGTAGGCCACCAGCAGCACGCCGACCGCGGCGAGCAGGAACGCCAGCGGCACCGCCCGCCCGACGGTGGACGCCGTCCCCTGCGGGTTGATGTTGGCCGCCATCGACGGCGCCATCAGCGCCACCGACAGCCCGATCGCCTGCCAGACGGACAACGACCGGCGCAACCCGCCCGTCGATGGGGTGTCCCGAACTTCGGCCACTGCACTCTCCTCGCCCAGTCGTTGCGCGGGGCAACGTCGAACCCGTGCGGGGAGTGTGCGGCCTAGACCGTGTCGGTGGTGTTTCCGGCGCGCTGCTGCTTCGCGGCGTTGGCCAGCCGGGCGAGCTCGTCGATCAGCGGCGGGGTGTCGTCGGCGTCCAGCACGGCCCGCACCACCCGCATCCGCCCGGTGTCGGCGAACGCCTCGGCCAGCGCGTCGACCAGCTCCTCGCCCGTGTCCGCGTCGGCGTAGCCCGCCCGGCCCTCGGTGAAGCCGGCGACGAGGGCGCGCCAGTCCCAGGCGGCCACGTCGTTGTAGACCGCCCGCGGCGACTGCAGCGCGCGCTCGATCGTGTAGCCGCGGTTGTCCAGCAGCAGCACGACCGGGGCGAGGCCGGCGGCGGCGATGGTGGACAGCTCCTGCACGGTCATCTGCGCCGCGCCGTCCCCGATCACCAGGACCGGCCGGCGGCCGGGCTCCGCCAGCCCCTGCCCCAGGACGGCGGGCAGCGCGTAGCCGATCGAGCTCCAGATCGGCTGGCCGGAGAAGACGGTGTCCGCGGGCAGCGGGATGCCGAGGGCCCCGTAGTAGGCGGTGCCGGTGTCGGCCAGCAGCGCGGTGCCGGTCGGCAGCACCCCGGCCAGCACCGACCACAGCTGCGCCTGGGTCAGCGGGCCCGCGAGCTCCACGACGGACGCGGGGACGGCGGCCGACCGCTCGAACCGGGGGCCGGTGCGGGCGTCCAGCGCGCGGTCCAGGGCGGCCAGCGCGTCGCGGAGGAGCACCCGACCGACCGGGGTGGCGCCGAAGCCGGCCTCCGCCGCGGCCAGGAACGGGGTGTCGGCGTCCGGACGGCGGTGCGAGCCGAACCCGGTCAGCTCGGCGGTCAGCGCGGTGCCCACGTGCACGACGACGTCGGCGGCCTCGACCAGCTCGGCGGTGCCGTTGGCCAGCATCGCGCCGGCGTGGTCCCCGGCGAAGGCGGGGTGGCCGGGGTCCAGGACGCCGCGGGCGGACAGCTGGGTGACCACCGCGACGCCGTGCCGCTCGGCCAGCTTCGCCAGGTCGTCCGAGGCACCGAACCGCGGCACCAGGTGGCCCACGACGAGCACCGGCCGCTGCGCGGTGGCCAGCAGCTCGGTCAGCCGGGCCTCGAAGGCGGCCAGCGCGTCGGCGTCGGAGTGCGCGACCAGCGGCCGGGCCAGCGGGGCGGCGTCGACCGGGGCCAGCGCGAGGTCCTGCGGGACGGCGAGGTAGCCGGGCTTGCGGTGGGTGACGGCGGCCAGCAGCACGGCGTCGACCTGCTCGGTGGCCCGCTCGGCGATCACCGTCTCCGCGGCCACGGCCACCTCGGCGGCGGCGCGGGAGAAGTGCCCGAAGTCGCCGTCGGCCAGCGTGTGGTGGATCAGCGCGCCGGTCTCCACGGCGGCGCGGCGCGGGGCGCCGACGACCTGCACCAACGGCACGTCCTCGGCGGCGGCGCCGGCGAGGGCGTTGAGCACCGACAGCTCCCCCACGCCGTAGGTGGTGACCACGACGCCCAGGCCGCGGCTGCGGGCGTAGGCGTCGGCGGCGTACCCGGCGCCGAGCTCGTTGGGCGAGCCGACCCAGGCCGGGCCGTCGACCGCGAGGCCGTCGAGCAGGTCGAGGTTGAAGTCGCCCGGGACGCCGAACAGGTGCTCGACGCCCAGCTGCCGCAGCCGGGTGCCCAGGTAGGCGGCGAGGGTGACGGTGGCGGGGCGCTCGTCCGGGGCACTCATGGTGTGAACGGTGGGCCCGACCGCTGATGTGCGCAACCATCGCGCGACACGGTGCGCACTCTGCCCACCGGAGAGCCCCCGACCGAGAGCGAGCTGCGCACCGTGCACACCCTCGACGCCACCGACGCCCGCATCCTGCTCGCCCTCGACGAGGACCCCTCGGCCTCGACGATGGCGCTGGCCACCCGGCTGGGTCTGGCCCGCAACACGGTGCACGCCCGGCTGCGCCGGCTGGAGTCGGACGGCGCGCTGCAGCAGCACAGCCACCGGGTCGACCCGCACAGCCTCGGCCGCACCCTGCTGGCCTTCATGACGCTGTCGCTGAGCCAGAGCCAGGGCTCGGAGGGGGCGGCCGCCGCCCTGGCCGCCATCCCGGAGGTGGTCGAGGTGCTGGCCACCACCGGGGACGCCGACCTGCTGGCCCGGGTGGTCGCCGTCGACACCGCCGACCTGTACCGGATCACCGAGCTGGTGCTGACCGCCCCCGGGGTCGAGCGGGCGAGCACGTCGATCGCCCTGGTCGAGGTGGTGCCGATGCGGCTGGCGCCCCTGCTGGCGCAGCGCGCCGCCGGCTGATCCGCCACCCGGGGGGTTGTGGTCGGCGTCACGCGCTGGCTACGGTCGGCTCCGTCAGCGAGCTGAACGTTCGCAATACGAGCACGGAGGCAACGATGCCGAGGACCACCGCGTGACCGCCACCCAGGCCCGCCCCACCACCACCCGCGAGGAGCGCACGGTGCTCGCCGGCACCCTCGCCGGCACGACCATCGAGTGGTACGACTTCTTCATCTACGCCCAGGCGGCCACCCTGGTGCTCGCCCCGCTCTTCCTCGCCCCGGTGAGCGACGGCAACGAGGCCCTGGCCACCGTCCTGTCGCTGGCCACCATCGGCATCAGCTTCCTGTTCCGGCCACTGGGCGCGATCGTCGCCGGCCGGTACGGCGACCGGCTGGGCCGCAAGAAGATGCTGGTCTTCACCCTGCTGCTCATGGGCGGGTCGACCGCCCTCATCGGGCTGCTGCCGACCTACACCAGCATCGGCGTCGCGGCGCCGATCATCCTGATCCTGCTCCGGGTGCTGCAGGGGTTCTCCGCCGGCGGCGAGTGGGGCGGGGCCGCGCTGATGGCCGTCGAGCACGCGCCGCTGTCCCGGCGCGGGCTGTTCGGCGCCTACCCCGGGGTCGGCGTCCCGCTGGGGCTGATCCTGGCCACCGGCGTCCTGCTGCTCATGACCAGCGTGACCACCGACGAGCAGTTCCTGTCCTGGGGCTGGCGGGTGCCGTTCCTGCTGTCCATCGTGCTCATCGGCGTCGGCTACCTGATCCGCCGCTCGGTCGAGGAGAGCCCGGTCTTCCGCGAGCTGCAGGAGCGCAAGCGCGAGTCCTCGGCCCCGCTGCGCGACCTGTTCGCCACCAACACCAAGCAGGTCGTGCTCACCGCGCTGGTGTTCCTGGCCAACAACGCCGCCGGCTACCTGGTGATCGCCTACTTCATCGGCTACGGCACCGGCACGCTGGGCATGGCGCGCGGCCCGGTGCTCACCGCGATCGTCGTCGCCTCGGTCGGCTGGCTGGTGTTCACCCTCTACGGCGGAGCGCTGTCGGACCGGATCGGCCGGGTGCGCACCTTCCAGCTGGGCTACGCGCTGGTGTTCGTCTGGATGATCCCGATGTTCCTGCTCGTCGACACCGCCAACATCTGGCTGTTCGGCCTCGGCGTGCTGGTGCTGTCGGTCGGCCTGGGGCTGTCCTACGGACCGATGTCGGCGATGTACGCCGAGATGTTCCCGGTCGCCGTCCGGTACTCCGGGGTGTCCATCGGCTACGCCCTCGGCGCGATCCTGGGCGGCGCGTTCGCCCCGGCGATCAGCGAGCTGCTGGTGCAGGAGACCGGCACCGGCCTGTCCATCGGGATCTACATGATGGTGCTGGCCGCGATCTCCTTCGCCGCTGTCTCCGTGATCCGCGAGACGCGGGGCGCGGACCTGGGTGTCGACGGGCACTGAGATGCTGACCCGGTGACCGCGCCGCAGTCCCAGACCCTGGACCGGGGCCTGCGCATCCTCGAGCACCTCGCGGCCGCCGGGTCGCCCCGGCCGGTGATGGAGGTGGCGGCCGCGGTCGGGCTGCACCGGTCGATCACCTACCGGCTGCTGCGCACGCTGGAGGACCGCGGGTTCGTCGAGCGCGACGACGCCGGCCGCTTCGGGCTCGGGCTGGCCGTCTCGGTGCTGGCCCGCGGGGTGCGCACCAGCCTGCAGGCCTCGGCCACCGCCCGGCTGACCCCGCTCGTGGAGCGCTTCGGCTGCACCGGCTTCCTCGTCGTCCGGGCCGGGGACGACGCGGTCACCCTCACCAGCGTCGAGCCCCGCGACGTGCCCAGCCACGTCACGCGCCGACCCGGCACCCGGCACCCCATCGGCCGCGGCGCCCCCGGGCTGGCGCTGCTCATGCCCGACCCACCGACCGACGACGACCGGCCCGAGCTGGTCACCGCGCGGGCCACCGGGTGGGCGGTCAGCGAGGGCGAGGTCATCCCCGGCGTCCGCTCGGTGTCGGCCCCGGTGGTCGGCCCCGACGGCACCGCCCGGGCGGCGGTCGCCGTCGTCCACACCGGGGCGCGGGACGACGCGGAGGCGCTGGGCCGGGCCGTCGTCGACGTCGCGCGCGCCCTCGCCGCCGACCTGCCGTGACCGGCTGAGCGAACGGAACGCTCCGGTCACGCAGGGGCAACACCGGGTCGGGACCCTGGCCGCACCGACCACCAGGGGGACGACGGCCATGGCCACCAGCGAGCTCTCCACCGACCCACCGGCCCGGGCGACCGCGGCCGCGACCGCCTCGGAGACCCTGGAGGACTACACCCTCCGGTTCGCCCCGCGCAGCTACCGCCGGTGGTCCACCGGCGTCGTCTCGGTGTCCGCACTGGGCGGCATCGCCTACCTGGCCGACTTCGCGATCGGGGCGAACATCGGCATCGCCTACGGCACCACGAACGCGCTGTGGGGCATCGGCCTGTTCGCGGTCGTCATCTTCCTGAGCGGCTTCCCGCTGGCCTACTACGCGGCCCGCTACAACCTCGACCTGGACCTGATCACCCGCGGCAGCGGCTTCGGCTACTACGGCTCGGTGGTCACCAACGTCGTGTTCGCGACGTTCACGTTCATCTTCTTCGCCCTCGAGGGCTCGATCATGGCGCAGGGCCTGGAGCTCGGGCTCGGCCTCCCGCTGTGGCTGGGCTACGCGGTCTCGACGCTGATCATCTTCCCGCTGGTGGTCTACGGGATGAAGGTGCTCTCCACCCTGCAGGTCTGGACGACGCCGCTGTGGCTGCTGCTGATGGTCGCCCCCTTCGGCTACCTGGTCGTCAGCCACCCGGAGTCGGTCGGCGCGTTCTTCGACTACCAGGGCGAGAACGGGGACGGCGCGGCCAGCCTGAGCTCGGTGCTGCTGGCCGCCGGGGTCTGCCTGTCGCTGATCGCGCAGATCGCCGAGCAGATCGACTACCTGCGCTTCATGCCGCCGAAGACCGCGGAGAACCGTCGCCGGTGGTGGACCGCGGTCGTGCTCGCCGGGCCCGGCTGGGTGTTCTTCGGCGCGGCCAAGCAGGTGGTCGGGCTGTTCCTCGCCGTCTACGTGATCGCGAACGTCGCCGACGGCGCGACCGTGGCCAACGAGCCCGTGCACCAGTTCCTGGAGATCTACCGGGAGATCGTGCCCGGCTGGCTCGCCCTGGCCCTGGCCGTCGTCCTCGTGGTGATCAGCCAGGTCAAGATCAACGTGACCAACGCCTACTCCGGCTCGCTGGCCTGGACCAACAGCTTCACCCGGGTGACCAAGCACTACCCGGGCCGGCTGGTGTTCGTGGCCGTCAACCTGGCGATCGCGCTGGTGCTGATGGAGGCGAACATGTTCGACTTCCTCAACACGATCCTGGGCTTCTACGCCAACATCGGCATCGCCTGGGTGGTCACCGTGGCCAGCGACATCGCGATCAACAAGTACCTGCTGGGCATCTCGCCGAAGCAACCCGAGTTCCGCCGCGGGATGCTGTACGCGGTCAACCCGGTGGGCTTCGGCGCGATGGCCGCGGCGTCGGTCCTGTCGATCGCCTGCTTCTTCGGGCTGCTCGGCGAGACCCTGCGGCCCTACTCCCCCCTCCTCGCCGTCGGCCTCGCCCTCGTGCTGCCCCCTGTGCTGGCCGTCGCCACGAAGGGCCGCTGGTACCTGCGAAGGACCGACGACGGCATCGACGCCCCGCTGCTGGACGCCGAGGGCAACCCGTCGGACCTGGTGCTGCACTGCCACGTCTGCGACACCGACTTCGAGCGCCCCGACATGGCCGCCTGCCAGGCGCACGACGCCCACGTCTGCTCGCTGTGCCTGTCGACGGACCAGACCGGGGAGCACGTGCTGCCCGCGCAGGTGTGACACTCCCCCGCATGGACCAGCTCGACCACGCCACCCGGGACGACCGCCGCGCCGCCGCAGAGGCCCTGCTGCCCGAGCTGGAGGACGCCGGCGTCGTCGGCGTCGCCCTGCCCTGGGTGGACACCTCGGGCATCACCCGGGTGAAGACCGTGCCGCTGGCCAAGCTGCCCTCGGCCGCCGCCTGGGGCGTGGGCATGAGCCCGGTCTTCGACGGCTTCCTGCTCGACGACTCGATCGTCGCCGGACGGTTCGCCGGCTCCGCGATCGGTGACCTGCGGCTGCACCCCGACCTTTCCCGGCTGACCGTGCTGGCCGGGCAGCCGGGCTGGGCGTGGGCGCCGGTGGACCGCTACACCCAGGCGGGGGTGCCGCACGTGCAGTGCTCCCGCTCGCTGCTGCGCCGGCTGGTCTCCTCGCTCGCGGAGGAGGGCTACGAGGTGCGGGGGGCATACGAGGTCGAGTGGGTGGTCGGTCGGCCCGACGGTCTGCCCGACGACCCGGACGCCTTCGTGCCCGCGCTCACCGGACCGGCCTACGGCATGACCCGGCTGGCCGAGGTCAGCGACTACGGACGCGACCTGCTGGTCGCCCTGGAGGAGCAGGGGGTGGCCGTCGACCAGTTCCACCCGGAGTACGCGGGCGGCCAGCTGGAGATCTCCGTCGGCGCGCAGGACCCGGTCGGCGCGGCCGACACCGCCCTGCTCGTCCGGAACACCATCACCGCCATCTCGGCCCAGCACGGGCTGCGGGTGTCCTTCTCCCCCAAGGTCACCGCGGACGGCGTCGGCAACGGCGGGCACGTCCACCTCTCGCTCTGGCGGGACGGCGAGAACCTGATGAGCGGCGGCGACGGCACCTTCGGGCTCACCGCCGAGGGCGAGGGCTTCACCGCCGGCCTGCTGGCCCACCTGCCCGGCCTGCTCGCGGTCGGGGCGCCGTCGGTGGCCTCCTACCTGCGGCTGGTGCCCTCGCACTGGGCCGGCGCGTTCGCCGCCTGGGGGCTGGAGAACCGCGAGGCCGCGCTGCGCTTCGTCACCGGCCCCGACGGCAACCGGCAGCACGCCGCCAACGTCGAGATCAAGAGCGTCGACCTGGCCGCGAACCCCTACCTGCTCATGGCCGGCTGCCTCGCCGCCGGACTGGCCGGGGTGCGCGCGGGCTCCCGGCTGCCCGACCCGGTGGGCGTCGACCCGGCCTCGCTGAGCGACGAGGGCCGCCGGGAGGCCGGCATCCGCCCGCTGCCCGCGTCGCTGGAGGACGCCGTCCGCGCCTTCGAGTCCGACGAGGTGCTCACCGCCGCCTTCGGCGAGGAGCTGGCGGCCACCGTCGCCGACGTCCGGCGCGGGGAGATCGCGCTGTTCGAGGGCGTCTCCCCCGAGGGCATCTGCCGGGCGGTGCGCTGGAGGCACTGAGCTTTGCTGCTCCCGACCTTGCAGATCGGCAACGGGGACGCGCCGTCCCTCCCCGCGCCACCGTTGCCGATCTGCGATGTCGACGGGCAGGTTTACGACCGGAGCACCCTGAGGTAATCTCCAGTCGTCGCTGGAGATTCGGCGACGAGGACGACAGATCGACCTGCACCCACGGAGGTATCCCCAGATGCTCACCGCGTACGACCCCTTCGGCTCCGCCAGCCCGCTGTCCAGCGCCTTCCGCGCCCTGGACCAGCTGACCTCCCGGGCCGGCACCACCACCGCCCGCGCCCTGGCCGGCATGCCGATGGACGCCTACCGGGTGGGCGACCAGTTCGTCGCCCACTTCGACCTGCCCGGCGTCGACCCCGGCTCGATCGACCTGTCCATCGAGGGCACCACGCTGACCATCAGCGCGGAGCGCTCGGTGCCGCAGCTCGAGGGCGCGGAGTGGTCGGTCGCCGAGCGGCCGTTCGGCAGCTACACCCGGCAGCTGGTGCTGGGCCGCAGCCTGGACACCGACCGGCTCGAGGCCAGCTACCACGACGGCGTGCTGACCGTCAGCATCCCGGTGGCCGAGAAGGCCAAGGCCCGCAAGATCACCGTCTCCCGCTCGGACACCCCCTCGACCATCGAGGCGGCCGAGCACCAGGCCGTGGAGAGCTGACCGTGACCACCGGCGGGCGGGGCCACCGCGGCCCCGCCCGCCGTCGCACGTCGTGACCGACCCGCTGCAGCCCCTCGACGACCCGGATCGGCCGACCTACACGATCGGCCAGGCCGCGGAGCTGCTCGGCGTCCAGGTCGCCTTCCTCCGCAGCCTGGACACCGCCGGGGTGGTGGAGCCCGCCCGCTCGGCCGGCGGCCACCGCCGCTGGTCCCGCAGCCAGCTCCGGGTGGCCGCGCGCATCCGCGTCCTGGTGGACGACGGCCACCCGCTGGTCTCCGCCGAGCTCATCGTCACCCTCCAGGACGAAGCCGCCCACCTCCGCGACGAACTCTCCACCCGCCCACCCGCCTGACCCCCTCTCTCTCCCTCCCTCCTCCCCCTCGCCTCCCTTCCGGCGGTGATCATGGGGTTGTGGCTCGTTCGACACGCGTGGACAGCGCGTCACCCGGCGAAAACCCCATGATCACCAAAGGGACGCGGGGGTAGCACGCTCGCGGCCGGGGCGGAGGTCGCGGTCCACATCTGGGTGAGGTGTCCACAGATGTCTGCTCGGCCGGTGGGTCCTGCGGCTCCGCGCGCAGGGTCGGCCGGGTGCAGCACTTCCCGGGGACATACACGTGGAGCGGGGCCCGTGCGGCCGGGATGAGCCGGCGGCAGATCGAGGCCGACGGGGTCCGGCTGGGGCGGGGCGTCTACCTGTCCCGCGGCGAGACCGAGGACCTGGCCACCCGCTGCCGGGCATGGGCGCCCGTCCTGCCCGAGGGAGGAGCGTTCGGCCTGCAGACCGCAGCCGCCCTGCTCGGCGCCCCGGTCGACCCGCCGGATGTGGTGCGGGCGGTCGTGCGACCCGACCGCCTGGTCCCCCACCGGAGCGGGCTCACCGTCGTGCACCGCGACCTCCGACCGGAGGACGTCGTCGAGATCGACGGGCTACCGGTGACCTCGGGGTCGCAGACCTTCCTCGACCTCGCCCGCTGCACCCGGCCCGACGAGCTGGTGGCCGTCGGCGACGCCCTCTACCGACTCGGCCACCTGGACGCCGACCGGCTCGAGCAACGGCTGGACCGTGCCGAGGGACTGCGGGGCGTCGTCCGGGCGCGGGCCTGCGCGCCCCGGCTCACCCCGCTGGCCATGTCCCGGCCGGAGAGCCTGGTCCGCTGCTGGATCCTGGACAGCCCGCTGCCCGACCCGGAGCCGCAGATCCCGATCGAGAACCGCTTCGGCGTCGTCGTCACCCACGGCGACCTGGGGTGGCGGCGCTACCGGCTGGTGCTGGAGTACGAGGGCGGCGGCCACGCCACCCAGGAGAAGCTTGACTCCGACGTCGAACGCCATTCCCTGGCCGCCGCCGACGGCTACCTGGTCCAACGCTTCGCCAGGAAGCACCTGGCGAGGCCGGCCGTGCTCCTCGACAGGGTGGAAGCCGCCCTGCTCAGCCGAGGCTGGCGACCCCCACCCCGTCGGTGATCATGGGGTTGTCGCCCGTTCGACACGCGTCGACGGCGTGTCCACCGCGCACAACCCCATGATCAC